>URNQ01000018.1 GCA_900549245.1 uncultured Collinsella sp. | reverse complement strand
GCGAACGACCAAAGCCGGCTCAGTATTACACCTATACGCCCGCCGAGTCCTCTGAGGAGTCCTGCGATGAGTAGCGAAGCAACCTGCCCCATCACGCTGACCGTTGCCGGCGACCCGCGTCTCGCTCGCCTTGTGCGCATGACGGCAGCTAACGTTGGTGCCCTGTGCTCCATGTCTGTCGATCGCATCGAGGACATCCGCATGGCTGCCGAGGAGGCTTTCATCTTTGGGTGCACCGCGGTCGACTGCGACGACATCACCATCAAATTCGATGTCGATGAGACTCACGTTGGCATGACTATTACCTTTGGAGACCAGGCTACGGTTGATGAAAACGACCAGGCTGCGGTGTATGCCGAGCTCATCCTCGCGAGCGTGTGCGATTCCTACGAAAAGACTGCGGCGCCCCTGACGCTTTCCCTCGATCTCAAGGCGGATATCTAATATGACCGAACGCTCCCGGAGCGGCAAGACCGCTTGGGACAAGGAGAAAACCCGCGAGCTGTTTCGTCGTTATAAGGAGACCGGTGATCCGGATGCTCGCGAGCAGCTCGTCATGTCCCATATGAACCTGGTAAGGTTTCTTGCCAACAAATTCAAGAACCGCGGCGAGCCGCTCGATGACCTTTTGCAGGTCGGGTACTTGGGCTTGCTCAAGGCTATCGATCGCTTTGATCCCGAGCGCGGACTCGAGTTCACGACGTTTGCCACGCCCACCATCTTGGGCGAGATTAAGCGCCACTTCCGCGACAAGGGCTGGAGTGTGCGCGTGCCGCGTCGTCTGCAGGAGCTCTCTGCCAAGGTTAACCAGGCTACCGACAAGCTTACCAACGAGCTTCAGCGTTCGCCCAAGGTTGAGGAAATCGCCGATTACCTTGGCGTGACCGTCGACGAGGTGCTCGAAGCCATGGAATCGTCCTCGGCCTACACCTCGGTGCCCATCGAGGCTCCCGGCGCGTCCGACTCCGACGATGCTCCCTCGATTCTCGATCGCTATGCCGACGACGACAACGAGCTCGACTTTACCGATGACCGCCTGGTAATCGAGGAAGCCATCCGCGATTTCTCGCCGCGCGAGCGTGAGGTGATCGAGCTACGCTTTGTGAAGGGCATGACCCAGATCGAGATCGCCAAGAAGCTGGGCATTTCGCAGGTGCAGGTCTCGCGCCTACTGCGCCGCACCCTCAAGAAGATTCAAGACAAGATTGACCCTGACGGAGTAATGGTTCGTTCATGAGTGAGCACCCCCAACAAACCGACCGCACGCTGCGCGATACCCGCATTCTGACGCTTCGCATTTGGGCTGTCGTCGGTTGCATCGTCATCGCCGCCGTCATCTTTAACCTTATGGGCATCCTGGCACCGGTTATTGAGTTTCTTGCCGTCGGCTCCATCATTGCTTTTGTGATGTCCCCGATCACCAACTGGCTCGAGCACCATGGCGTGAATCGCGGCATCGGTTCGCTTATCGCGCTTATTGTGGTCGTTGCTGTGCTCGTCGGTGTCGTTTGCATCTTGTCGCCGATTCTCTTTGGTCAGATCATGGAAGTCCTGAGCCGCCTGCCCGAGCAGCTTCGTGTTGCGGGTGGCGACCTCAACGAGATGATCTCGCATGCCAAGACGCTCAACAACACGCCGCTCAAGGAGTATCTGGACGATAATCTTTCGTCGCTGGTTGCCGTGGCATCGAAGTATGTGTCTCAGATCGCTGCCGAGCTTGGCCGCGGTGTGTTCCCGCTCATCACCAATACAGCCTCGCAGTTGTTCGTGATCTTCCTTGGTCTGGTGCTTGCGTACTGGATGGCCTGCGACTACCCTCGCATGCACCACGAGATTTGCACCATCATCGGTCAGGAGAAGGAGACCTCGTACCGCTTTATGGTCGCCATCCTTTCTCGCTCTGTCGGCGGCTACATGCGCGGTATGGTCGTGACGTCCATCTGCGGTGGTTTCCTCGCCTTTATCGGTTTTATGATCATCGGCCATCCGTATGCGGCGCTCATGGCCATCTTTACCGGCATCATGCATTTGGTTCCGGTCGTCGGTCCCTGGGTGAGCGCAGCAATCGCCACAGTGCTCGGTTTCATGTTCAGCCCCATGTTGGCGTTATGGACGCTCATCGTGACGATGGTCGCTCAAAACGTCACCGATAACGTAATTTCGCCTAAGGTCATGCAGAGCTCGGTGCAGGTGCATCCCATCATGAGCCTCACGGCGCTCGTTATTGGCTCGGCACTCATGGGTCCTATTGGCATGATCATTGCCATTCCGCTGTGCGCAGCCCTCAAGGGCATTTTCGTCTACTACTTTGAGAACGAGACCGGCCGCCAGCTTGTGGCCTATGACGGCGCCGTGTTTAAGGGCACGCCGTACCGCGATGCCGATGGCAACCCGGTCGCCGCCTATGACGCGCTCGGGGACGATACGTTCATCTATGAGTCCGAGCTCATCGGCAACGAGACCGCGCCCGAGGCCAAGGCTATGCCCAAGCCCGAGCTCGATAATCCCTGGATCAAGCTCTCGGGTCTTCAGCCCGATGCCACGGGTTTCTTCAAGAATCCCTTCGCCAAGGATGACGATTCCAACTCTGATGACGATACCAAAACCGGCATCGACGGGTCCATGGACGATTCGGATTCTAAATAGGCCCCATTAACGTTTCTTGAAGTTATAAATGACAAGAAACGCGAGCAAAGCGATTGATAAGGGACCGGCAACATAGAAAAAGAGAATGTCAATTGCGCGTAAAGTGTAATAAGCCTTATCGCCGGACATTACTGCATACAACACGTAGCCAAATGCTGGTTGGTTTGCGTACCAGCAGGAGAAAGCCAATAGCGTTAAAAGTGCCGCTAACAGAAGTGCATTGAGGAAAAATCGTTTGCTTTTCATCGATCGCTCCTTCCGGGTGACTCTTATATGTAATTCTACAGCAGTCCTTTTTCAAAGGATCGCACAGTACTAAATAACGTGCACTTTCGCTGGAGGGTCGCTGTTTGGCGGCCCTCTTTTTTGCACAGGCGCGGTGGGATGGTAATATCGTAACGTTTGAACTGTTTCGATGTGAAACCGAGGAGATTCCCTCTATGAGTGCTGACTACCCGTCAATGACTACGGCCGAGATTCGCTCTAAGTTCCTCAACTTCTTTGAGGAGCGCGGTCTTAAGCTCTATCCTTCTTCGCCCCTCGTCCCCGACGATCCTTCGCTGTTGCTTGCCAACGCCGGCATGAATCAGTTTAAGGAGTACTACCAGGGCAAGAAGACCATGAAGGAGATCGGCGCGATCTCCTGCCAGAAGTGCGTCCGCACCAACGACATCGATTGCATCGGCGAGGACGGCCGTCACCTGTCCTTCTTTGAGATGCTCGGCGACTTCTCCTTTGGCGGCGTCTCCAAGCAGCAGGCCTGCGCTTGGGCCTTTGAGCTCATCACCAAGGAGTTCAAGCTGCCGCTCGATCGCCTGTACTTCACCGTCTTTACCGAGGACGACGAGACCCATGACGTATGGCGCTCCCTGGGCGTTGCCGAGGACCACATCTCCCGCTTGGGCGAGGACGACAACTTCTGGGCCGCTGGCCCCACCGGTCCCTGCGGTCCGTGCTCTGAGATCTACTTTGACATGGGCGAGGAGGTCGGTTGCGGCAGCCCCGACTGCAAGCCTGGCTGCGACTGCGATCGCTTCCTTGAGTTCTGGAACCTCGTGTTTACCCAGTACGACCGCCAGGAGGATGGCTCCATGCCGGAGCTGCCGCACCGCAACCTCGATACGGGCATGGGTCTGGAGCGCATGGCCGCCATCATGCAGCACAAGACCGCTAATTACGACGGCGATCTGATGCAGCACCTCATCAAGCTGGGCGAGAAGATCAGCGGCAAGACCTATGACGCCGACGATTACTCCGGTCCCAGCCGCTCCCTGCGCATCATCGCGGATCACTCTCGTGCCGTCGACTTTATGATCTCGGACGGCATTCTCCCCGGTAACGAGGGTCGCGAGTACGTCCTTCGCCGCCTGCTCCGCCGTGCCGTGTTCCACGGTCGCCTGCTGGGCATCGAGGGCGCCTTCCTGACCAAGTTCATTGATGAGGTCAACGCCCAGATGGGCGAGGCCTATCCCGAGCTGCTCAAGAACGTCGCGCTCGTCAAGGGTATCGTCGCTTCCGAGGAGGAGCGTTTCTCCACGACGCTCGACAACGGTCGCGTCTACCTGGACGAGGCCCTGGCCGCGCTTGCCGAGGGTGCTGTCCTTCCGGGCGACGTTGCCTTTAAGCTGCACGACACCTTTGGTTTCCCCATCGACCTGACCGTCGAGATCGCCGGCACCGCTGGCCACGACGTCGACATGGACGGCTTCACCGCCTGCATGGAGGACCAGAAGGCCCGCGCCCGCGCCAATGCCAAGGGCGACGCCTGGGGCAGCTTCAACGACGTGTGGGTCGAACTTTCCGACAAGGTCGCCGCGACTGAGTTCGACGGCTATGACAACGATGCGATCGTAGGCGCCAAGGTTGTTGCCATCGTGCGCAACGTCGAGTCCGTCGAGTCCGCTGCCGCCGGCGAGGACGTCGAGGTCGTGCTCGACCGCACCCCGTTCTACGCCGAGATGGGTGGCCAGCAGGGCGATGCCGGCGAGCTTTTCGCCGAGGGCGTTGCGCTGACCGTTTCCGATACCAAGAACCACAATGGCCTGTATGCTCACGTCGCCCACGTTGCCGAGGGCACATTGACCGTCGGTGCTACCGTGACCGCCGCGCTCGACGCCGAGCGCCGTGGTTTCCTGCGCCGCAACCACACCGCCACCCACCTGCTCGACGCTGCGCTTAAGCAGGTCCTGGGCGAGCATGTCTCCCAGGCTGGCTCGCTGGTGACGCCCGAGCACCTGCGCTTTGACTTCACGCACTTCGAGGCCCTGTCCTCCGAGCAGCTCAAGGCTGTCGAGGACCTGGTTAACCAGCAGATCTTCGCCTCCAAGCCGGTCGTGACCCGCGTCATGGGCATCGACGAGGCCAAGGCCGCCGGTGCTGTCGCCCTGTTTGGCGAGAAGTATGGCGACGTCGTCCGCGTTGTCTCCGTGGGCGCCGAGGACCAGCCGTTCTCCCGTGAGCTCTGCGGTGGCACCCATGCCGCCAACACCGCCGAGATCGGCCTGTTCAAGATCATTTCCAAGTCCTCTACGGGCTCCAACGTCCGCCGTATTGAGGCCGTGACCTCTAAGGGTGCTCTCGACTACATGGCCGACCGTCTGGCGCTCGTCGCCGCCGCCGCTGCTGCGCTCAAGTGCCGCGTGGATGAGGTTCCCGCCCGCGTGGAGAACCTGCAGGCCGAGCTGCGCGAGACTTCCAACAAGCTCAAGAAGGCACTGACCGGTGGCTCCTCCGACGCTATCTCCAGCGCCATCGAGGGCGCCGTCGAGCTCGACGGCTACAAGCTCGTCGTCGCTGAGCTCCAGGGCCTTGAGGCTGCCGACCTGCGCAACGTCTGGGATACCGTGCACCAGAAGGTCGCCGGTCCTGTCGCCTGCGTCGTCGCCAGCGTGACCGAGAAGGGCACCCCGGCCCTGCTCGCCGCCGGCTCCGATGACGCCGTCAAGGCCGGTTTCCACGCCGGTAACGTGATCAAGCAGATCGGCTCGACGGCCGACGGTCGCGGTGGCGGCCGTCCCAACATGGCCCAGGCCGGTGGCAAGAACGCCGCCGGCATCGCCGATGCCCTCGCGGCCGCTAAGACCGCGCTCGGCGCCTAAGAATCTAGGTAGTCACTGTGGTCGCGCTTGCGCTGGACATAGGGGAGACCAGGATCGGCATCGCCGTCTCGAGCCGTGATGGCAAGATGGCGATGCCTGTCAAGGTGCTCCCGGCTGCAGAGGTCACCGGTATGGCCAAGACGTTCCGCTACCTGGTTGAGGACTATGAGCCCGATATCCTGGTAAGTGGGCGTCCCCTGACCATGGCCGGTGAGCCCGGTCCCCAGGCCGAGCGCGTTGCCGCTGTTGCGCAAAAGATTGCCGACGAGCTCGATCTTCCGTTGGAGTTTGAGGACGAGCGCCTGTCCTCGCAAGAGGCAAAGCGTATCCTGCGCGAGCAGGGCCTCAACGAAAAGCAGATGAGGGGCAAGATTGACATGATTGCCGCCAGCCTGTTTTTGCAGACGTGGCTTGATCGTAAAAACGAGGAGGTTTCGCATGCCTAGCGCTTCCGATCCGCGCCAGCCGAATTGTACACGTCAGTCGGCGTCGCGCCCTGCCCAGCCTGGCCAGCGTCCGGCACAGCCGACCCAGCGCGCAGCTCAGTCTGCCGCGCGCCCGGTGCAGTCCTCCTCTCGTTCGGCCCAACCTGTTCAACGGACGGGTCAGCAGCCTTCTGCTCGTTCGGTTCAGTATCCGGCTTCTCACGCGGCTCAGCAGCCCACTGCTCGTTCGGCTCAGCCTGCAGGCGGTGCTCGCTTTAAGCAACAGGCACCTACCCAGCGAACGCAGGCCCCCCAATCGCATTCGCATCACGCTCGCGGGTCGCATGGCGTTGCTCCGGCGACTCGCTCGAGCTACAACACGCATGCTCGTCGCGGTGCTCAAAAGAAGAGTTCTCCGGTTCCTATGATCATCGGCGTTGTGGTGGCCGTAATCGCGCTTGCTACTATCGCTTTCTTTGTCGTACCTGCCGTTAAGGGCTTCTTTGCCGGTGAGGATGCGAAAGTCGCTGCTGGCCAGCAAGTTACGGTGACCATTCCCGACGGTGCTTCGGGCGATACGATCGCCTCGATTCTCTCCGAGAACCATATCGTCGAAAATCCCAAGGATTACTACGCGGCGGTGAAAAAGCTTAACGCCGATATGTCGCTTAAGCCTGGCACCTACTCGTTCACCACACTCATGGATGCGACCAAGGTTGTTCAGCAGCTCATGGAAGGCCCCAACGCGGGCTCCAATGCGCTGACTATCCCTGAGGGTCTGACAGTCGATCAAGTCGCCGACCGCGTGGCCCAGGCCTACGACAGCATCTCTAAGGAAGACTTCCTCAACCAGGCCAAGGCCTCCAACTACGTGGACGACTATAGCTTCCTTAAGGGCGCCGCCAACGACTCGCTCGAGGGTTTTTTGTTCCCCAAGACCTATTCGTTAGGTGATTCGCCGACGGCCGATGACGTGATTCGCGCCATGCTCGATCAGTTTAAGACCGAGTACAAGTCGCTTGACTTTGCGAGCTGCGAAGCCAAGATCAAGGAGCGCTACGGTGTGGAGATGTCCGACTACGACATCGTCAACTTGGCCTCTATCGTTGAGCGCGAGGGCCTCAACGCCGATCAACGTGCACACGTGGCCTCGGTCTTCTACAACCGCCTTGCCGGCAAGCTCGACGGTCTGCGCTATCTCAACAGCGATGCGACCATGATGTATGTCACCGGTGGCGAGGTTACCGCCGACGACCTGCAGAGCGATAGCCCGTATAACACCTATAAGCACGAGGGCCTGCCACCCACGCCCATCTGCTCTCCGTCGCTCGAGGCACTCAAGGCCACGCTTGAGCCAACCGACTCCGATGACCTGTATTTCTACATTACGCAGGACGAGGAGTACTTCTCGCAAACCTACGAAGAGCATCAACTGTCTTGGAATTAGCATGAGGATTTTTAGCCCCAAACGATACGTTGCCTCGGTCGATCGCATCGACCTTGATACCCTGTGGGCCGACGGCAAACGCGCCATTCTGCTCGATCGCGATAACACTCTGGTTCCGCGCGACACCGAGCAGGTTCCCGCCGCGGTTTCCGCTTGGCTCGATACCGCCCGCGCCAAAGGCTTTAAGCTGTGCATGGTGTCCAACAACTGGCATCGCGATCAGGTCATGAGCTCTGCACGCGAGCTGGGACTCGAGGCCATCAGCCACGCCATGAAGCCCGCCCCGTTTGCCTTGAAGGCGGGTCTTAAGCGCCTTGGCGCCACGGCAGACGAGGCGGTGCTGATCGGCGATCAGCTGTACACGGACGTGTGGAGCGGTAACTTTGCCGGCGTTGACACTATTCTGGTCAAGCCGCAGGCAATCCAGGACCTGTGGTACACGCAGATCTTCCGTATCTTTGAGCGCCGGGCCCTGCGCGACCTTCCCTGCGAGGAATAGGTTTCGCCATGTCTCAGCACATCAAACACGGCTGCGACCATATCTTCTTTATCGGCTTTTTGGGCGCGGGCAAATCGACGCTCGCGCGCAACGTCGGCACTATGTTCAAGCGGCGTTTTATCGATACCGATCGTTTGGTTGTGCGTCGATGTGGCAAGTCGGTTACCGAGATATTTGAGACCGAGGGCGAGGATCGTTTTCGCGAGCTTGAGACCTCGGCACTCCGTTCGCTTCAAAGCGAGCGCAGCCTGCTGGTGTCGTGCGGGGGTGGCATCGTCGAGACGCCGGTGAACATTGAGCTGATGCATGAGATGGGTATATGCGTGTACCTCGAAGGCGACTTTGAGGACTCGTTGCGCCAGATTCGCCGCTCCGATACCCGGCCCGATTTCCGCTCGCCCGAGCACGCTGCGCGCCTGTTTGAGCATCGCCGTCCGCTGTATCGCCAGGCCGCCGATATTACCCTTGATATTCGCAACAAGTCCTTCGAGGACGTTTCCTACCTTTGTGCCGAGATGCTTTTGGAGCGTGGACTGCTATGATTCGCCGTCAACTGATCAATTTCCAAAACCGTAGCGTCGATGTCCGTGTCGGATTGGGCGCGTTCGATGAGCTGCCGCGCATGTTTGCCTCGGTTGTGGGCAAGCCTAAGCGCGCGATGGTGGTTTGGAACGACGCCACATCCGAGCGTTTTGGCGAGGTTGTCGAGCATGCGCTGGTCGACGCCGGCTTTGTCGTTTCGCCGCTCGTCCTCGAGGTTTCGCCTGCCGGTGCTACGCTGGTCGATGCCGATACCGTCTTTGGCGCCCTGTCGGCTAATGGCATTACCTGTGACGATCTCGTTGTCGCTGTCGGGCGGCAGCTCACCTGCTCAGTCGTTTGCTGGTGTGCCAATCAGTGGTGCGGTCGCACCGAGTGCGCCTTGCTGCCGACGACGTTCGACGCCATGCTCACGGTCGCGACGACCATGAAGCCGCTCGTCGCCTCGTCGGAGAATGCGCTTCCCGCTATCGCGTTCCGTCCCGAGCCGGGCTTGGTCGTGTGTGACCTCGACCTTGTTCGCGCGGCGGACCCCGAGGACCTTAAGCTCGGTTATGCGGTACTTGTTGGCACCATGCTTTCGAGCAGCAAGTCCCGCTGGAATCAGTTTACTGAGACCGTCCCCGAGATTCTCGCGGGCGAGGAGGTCGCGCTCGTCAATGCCGTCCAATGGTCTCAGACTGCCCGCAAGGACGTGCTGACGGCCACGAACCCGAGCGCTCGCCATGCGCTCGATTTTGGCAAGATGGGGGAACGCACCCTGCGCGCCTGCTTGGGCGATGCCGCGTCGCAGGTCCCTGCCTACCAGCTGCTGTCCGAGGGCATGCGCTTTGAGGCGCGCCTAGCACATGATGCCTGTGACTTCGATATCGATTACGTCTTTGAGGTCGATGACTGCCTGGAGGACTTTGGTATCGAGGAGCTTGCCTTCGATCTGGAGCCTGCCTCATATATCGAGGAGTTCCGCAGGCAGCAGTTTGTCCGCTCGAACCGCAGCATGTTGCCGCTGCCCGCGGCGCTCGGCGCCATTCGTCTAACGAGCGTTGAGGACGAGGTTCTCGACCGCCATGCTCGCGCATACTTGGCTTCTCGCAAAGAACTTCTCTAGGATTTATTGACATACATCGTCTTTCGTATCATGTTGAGGGGCGGGTTTCCAATCGGTTGCGAATCGCGCGCGATTCCGTCGTTCGGTTGAGACCCGTTCCGTCTTTATAGAGACAACAAGAAAGGAATCTGCATGTCAGAGTTTGCTGCCGGTCCCGCCGGTCGTATCGAGCGTGTCCGTGCCCTGATGGTTGAGCGTGGCTACGACGCTATCGTGGTGCGCGACGAGGCCAACCTTCGTTGGCTTACGGGCGTCAAGGGCGTCTTCGATTACACCTTCGAGTTCCCGCATGCTGCGTTTATTACGGCCGACCAGTGCCTGTTCCATACCGACTCGCGCTATCTCAACAGCTTTGAGGAGAACACGCCCGCCGGCAGCCCCTGGGTTTACGACATGGACGAGGGCACCATCTCCGGTTGGGTCGCCGGCAAGATCGCGGCCAACAAGTGCCGCGTCTGCGCTGTCGAGGACGACATGCAGATCAACTTCTACCAGGGTATCCAGCGTGGCTTGGAGGATCGTTCCGTCGCCTGCATGTTGCCGCTGATGCATGACGACATTCGCAAGATGCGCGCCATCAAGGACGCCGAGGAGATCGAGCTCATGCGCCATGCGCAGTCGATCACCGACACCGCCTTCCAGCACATGCTCGGCTATATTAAGCCCGGTATGACCGAGAAGCAGGTTCGCAACGAGCTCGAGAACTTTATGTTCGCCAACGGCGCCGACAGCCTGGCCTTCGGCTCCATCGTGGCGAGCGGCCCCAACACCGCCAACCCGCATGCCGTCCCGAGCGACCGCGTGATCGAGAAGGGCGACTTCGTTCTCATGGATTATGGCGCGGGTTATTGCGACTACCGCTCCGACATGACTCGTACCGTCGTGATGGGCGAGCCCACGCAGGAGCAGCTCGACTTGTACGCGCTCGTGCGCCGTGCGCACGAGGAGTGCGTCGCCGCCATCCATCCGGGCGTCGAGGGCAACGACATTTTCAAGCTTTCCAAGAAGATCATTGGCGATGCCGGCTATGGCGATTACTACAACCATGGTCTGGGCCACGGCGTGGGCATTGACATCCACGAGCTGCCCAACTTCAACCGCAGCAAGAATATCATCGAGGTCGGCTCGGTTATCACCATGGAGCCCGGCGTCTACCTGCCCGGCGTGGGCGGCGTGCGCCTGGAGGACTACGGCGTGGTCACCGAGAACGGCTACGAGCCCTTCACCAAGACGCCGCATGACCTTCACGTCATCGATTGCTAGTCTACTTCGGTAGATAGTTTGGGGCGGGGCCTCCGGAGCAATTCGGACGCCCCGCGTTCTCTTTTTATGCGCTCGCTGCAGGCGCCGTCTGCAAGTGTATAATTTCGCTCGTATGTAATTTGGACGCTTGTGCGTTCTGCCCATAACAAGAAAGGTCGCTATGCCTACCATTTCTACCGCCGACTTCAAGAACGGCCTCGGTCTCCGCATTAAGGACAAGGTCTACACCATCGTCGAGTTCCAGCATGTCAAGCCGGGCAAGGGCGGCGCGTTTGTGCGCTACAAGACCCGCGACATCAAGAGCGGCCGCGTCGTCGAGAACACCTGCAACGCCGGCACCAAGTTCGAGAGCGTCATGCTCACCACCCGTGAGTTCCAGTACCTCTACAACGATGGCACCGACTACATCTTCATGGACAACGAATCCTATGAGCAGGTTCCCGTTCCCGAGGACATGGTGGGCGAGAACTCCAAGTGGCTGCGCGAGAACGACATCTGCCAGCTGCTCTTCGCCGACGATGAGCTCATGGGCGTGACTCCGCCGATGTTCATCGAGACTACCATCGTCCAGACCGACCCGGGCTTTAAGGGCGACACCGTCCAGGGTTCCACCAAGCCGGCCACGATCGACACCGGCGCTGTCATCCAGGTCCCCATGTACCTCAACGAGGGTGAGGTCATCAAGGTTGACACCCGCGACGGCAAGTTCGTCTCCCGCGTCTAGCAACCAACTCTTCTAGGAGGACTCATGCCCCAGGAAATCAAGATTGACGGCATCGGCATTTCGCCCGATGTTCTGACCGCCATCGTCTCGCGCGCCGTGTCCGATGTCGAGGGCATCGCCTCCGTTGGCGTCAAGGACCTTGCCACCAACCTTGTCTCCATGATGCTCTCGTCCAAGGCCCCGGCTTCCGAGCCGGCGGTCGAGACCGAGGTCGTCGGCGACAAGCTCGCACTCACCGTGCGCGTTGTGGTGTTCTTTGGCTATCCGTTCAAGAAACTCGCCGAGACCGTTCGCGCTGCCGTGGTCGCTGCCATCGATGCCCAGGTGGGCGTTGAGGTCGAGCGCGTTGACGTTTGCATCGACGGCCTCGTTTTCCCCAAGGAGTAACCTTTGAGCCTTAAGGTTTATCGCGGGCGTACGCTTGCCCGCAGTCAGGCGCTGCAGCTGCTGTTCCAGGCCGAGGCCACGGACAGTCCGCTCGAGCGCGTCCTCGAGGGCGATTTCCTGATCTCGAAGGGCCCCCTCGACCCCTATGCTCTGGAGCTGTGCCGCGGTGCCTACGAGCATATCGATCGCATCGACTGTGCCCTGCGCGCCGTCGCCAAGAACTGGGATCTTATGCGCATGCCCGGCGCCGACCGCAATCTGCTGCGTATCGCCGTCTACGAGATGCGCTTCCTCACCGACGAAGAGGTCTCGGACGCTATCGTGATCAACGAGGCCGTCGAACTTGCCAAGGCCTATGGCACCGACCAGTCCGCGTCGTTCGTCAACGGCGTGCTGGGCAAGATCGCGCGCAGCGAGGAGTTGCCGGGCGAGGACCTGTACCAGGAACTGCTGGCCGAGGATCGCGCTCGCGAGGAGGCCCAGGCTGCTGAGGCTGCCGCCAAGGTCGCTGCCGCTCAGGCTACCGCCGGTGTACTTGCCGAGGATGTGGACGCTGCTGAGGCCGTCGAGGCCGACTCCGTCGAGGAGTAGCCATGCCAGAGGGTTCTGTCCGCAACTTTGACGAGATCTCGGACCGTCTGGACCAGATCATTGCTACCGTTCGCTCCAAGGATACGTCCTTGGAGCGTTCACTCGATCTGTTTGACGAAGCGATTGAGCTGGGCTCCCGCGCGGTCGATATGGTCGACAAGTTTGAGCTGACGCCGCGTGAGGCCGATAAGCTCGAGCAGGAATACGATGAGGATGCGGCAAACGAATCCCAGGATAGCTAGCCGCATCTCCGGATACGAATGGTTGATGGCATTCATGAAACGCGTGCGTCTTGATGACGAACTGATTTCACAGGGCATCTGCGCCGATCGCGCGGATGCCCTTCGCACTCTTATGGCCGGCTTGGTTTCGAGCGGCGGTGAGCGTTTGACCTCTCCGGGGCTCAAGGTGACGCCGGGCCTGCCGCTGCACGTTAAGGGGCGCATTCCGTACGTTGGGCGCGGCGGCCTTAAGCTTGAGGGTGCTCTCGATGCGTTTTGTATCGACCCCACGGGCCTTGCCTGCCTGGACGTAGGCTGCTCTACCGGCGGCTTTACCGATTGCCTGCTCAAGCGCGGAGCTGCGACCGTTGTCTCGGTGGACGTGGGTCGCGCACAGTTCGATTGGTCGTTGCGTCAGGACGATCGCGTGACGCTGCATGAGCGCACCAACGTGACGCAGCTGCCTGAGCTTGGCTATGCCGGCGCCATCGACCTGGCTGTTTGTGACGTCTCGTTTACCAGCATCGCGAACATTATCGATGCGGTGCTGGCGTGCCTGAAGCCTTCGGGTTCGTTCTGCACGCTCGTAAAGCCCCAGTTTGAGGCGCCGGCTGCGCTGGTGGGCGAGCGCGGTATCGTGACCGACCCCGCCGTCCGCCGCGATACGCTCGTGGCGGCGATTGAGCTTTTTGCCGCCAAGGGCCTGTTCCCGCTTGACGTGTGCGTGTCGCCCATCCATGGCGCTAAGGGCAACGTTGAGTTTTTCCTGTACGGCACAAGGTTTGCCCCTGGTGAACGCACCGACGATGAGCTGCAATCCCAGGTATCGGCTTTGAGCGAGAAAGCTGCAACGCTATGAAGGTCTTTCTGGTTCCCAATTACTACAAGCAAGAGGCGGTCGAGAGCGGCCTGATGCTCGAGCTTTGGCTTTCGCGCCAGGGCTACGAGGTCGCATGGGCTGCCGACCAGCGATCGAAGATTCAAAGCACGCCTGATATTGATGGCTCAGATCTGGTCATTACGCTCGGCGGCGACGGTACGTTGCTGCGCGCTGCCCGCATCCTCAACCATCGCGAGATTCCTATCCTCGGTCTTTCCTATGGTCACCTGGGCTTTTTAACTGCTGCGAGCCCCGAGGAGCGCGACATTCTGCAGGTTGTGAGCGATGCTCTGTCCGGCGAGCTCCACGTGAGCCGCCGCGCCACCATCGCCGCGGATATTGTGTCCGTGCGCGAAGACGGCGCGAAGGATGTCGTGCGCACGTTTGCCCTCAACGATATGGCACTTACGCGCGGCCCCCTGTCCGATATGGTCGAATTTGACATCACGGTGTCCGGCCATCATATCGACCGCCTTCGCGGCGACGGTGTCGTTGTTTCGACGGCGACCGGCTCCACCGGCTACGCGCTTTCCGCCGGCGGCCCCATTGTCAGCCCCGATTACACGGGTATGGTCTGTGTGCCCATCGCTCCGCATACCATTCAGGCTCGCGCTTTTTTGACCTCGCCGAGTGATGTCGTCGAGATCTTTATGTCCGATGACCGTCCGAGTGTTCCGGCGATCGCTATCGATGGACAGTTTATTACCTGCGATGGCACCGTTGAGAGCGTGGCCGTGCGCCGTGGTCCCGGAGATGTGCTGCTTCTCGATTACGGTCCCGAGAGCTTCTATAACTCGGTGAGCCGCGTGTTCTATGGAGTGCGCCATGATCGATGAGCTGCAGGTTTCCAACATCGCGCTCATTCGCGAGGCGACGTTGGTTCCGAGTGCGGGCCTAACGGTTTTGACCGGCGAGACCGGCGCCGGCAAGACCGCGCTGCTCTCGGCGCTCAAGCTCATTTTGGGCGAGCGTGCAGATTCGTCGACGGTGCGCGAGGGAGAGGCGCTGGCGAGCGTCGAGGCGCGCTTGTTCGACGGCCCGCACGACACGGAGGGCTTTACCGTGCAGCGCAGCCTTTCTGCCGAGGGTCGCAGCCGCGTCAAGATTGACGGCCGCATCGCCAGCGTGCGCGAGCTCTCCGAGCGCGTCGGCGTGATGATGGATCTGTGCGGCCAGCATGAACATCAGCGTCTGCTCGATCCGGCGCATCATGTTGCCATGGTTGATGCCTGGGCTGGTCGCTCTGCGCTCGAGGCGCTCGACCGTTACCGTGCCTGCTTCAAGGCGTCGCGTGCGGCTGCCAAGGAGGTCCGTCGCGTGGAGGAAGCCTCACGCGCGCAGGGGAGTCGCGTCGAGGAGGCGCGCTTCGCCCTGGAGCGTATCGCCGAGGTCGACCCCAAGCCGGGTGAGTATGAGGAACTCGAGGAGCTGCTGCCGCGCTCCGAACATGCCGAGGTACTGGTTGCCACAGCTAACGATGCCCATGCATCGCTTGCCGCCGAAGGTGGAGCGCTCGATGCCGTGAACAGCGCCGTGGCAGAGCTTTCCCGTATGGCTACCGTCGATCGCAAACTGGGCGACATTGCCGATGCGCTTTCGGATGCCTGCATCTCCCTTGAGGATAGCGCGAACGAGCTTCGTGCCTATCGCGATGGCGTCGCCTTCGACCCGCGCGAGCTCGCTCGCATGCGTGAGCGGTATTCCGACCTCAAGGGCCTGTTGCGTCAGTGGGGTCCCACCATGGACGATGTTTTTGCCATGCGCGATCGCTCGCAAGAGCTGCTGTCCCTGGTCGATGATGGCGATGAACAGATCAAAAAGGCGCGTGAGGCACTCGGGAGCGCCGAGCGCGAGCTGTTCGCTGCCGCCAAGGCACTCAAGCGTGCGCGTAATACCGCTGCTCCGCGTTTTTGTCACGAGGTTGGCCGCCAAATGGCGCGCCTGGAGATGGGCGGCGCCGAGCTCGTTTGGGAGTCGCGTGATCTTCCGCGCGCCGAGTGGACGCCGGCGGGTCCTTCAAGCTACGAGCTTTTGTATCGCAGCGGTGTCGGCTTGACGCCGCGTCCCCTGCGCCGCATTG
>URNQ01000017.1 GCA_900549245.1 uncultured Collinsella sp. | reverse complement strand
CGGCAACACTCAGGGCGGCTGCCATCGCACCGTTGTCGCCCGTCGCGGGTAGGGTGGCCCCGGCTGGTTTAACCGCCGCTACTGCCTTGGTGGAAACGGGACTTGCCGTGGGCTTTTTTGCATTGGGCTGCGGTGTGGGCTCGGGCTTGGTTTCCGGTTCGGGTTTGGAACCGCTCGTATCGGTTGCAAACAAGTGCACGTCACTGTCGAAGGCGTAACGGATGTAGTAATCGTGCCGCGTTTCGTGCATAATCCCTTGCCCGCTGTCGAAGTCACGGTCAACGTGTGTGCCAAGGTAGGTTGAGCTGTTGAGGTTCAGCCTGTAAGGGATTTGGTCGTCGGCGTAACTGCCCGTAAAGACTACGGTTGCTCTAACGTGATTGTCGATCATGGTCAGGGCAATAGAGACGCTGGCCTCTTTGGGGTTCTCGGTTTTTATAAGGCTTTCGGTATCGGTGTCGATCTTGAAGAGATGGACGGTGTCGTTAAGCCCGTAGATGAAGTCCTCGGGTTTGTCGGGAAAATCGTGTACAAGAGCCTCGTTCTGGACCAACTCGAAAGCAGGGGGTAGCTCCAAATCGTAGTAATGATCGACGGTGGTTGCTGTGAGGCTGCCTTCCGCGTTGACTTCGTCGCAGGTGATGGGTGTTGCAACATCGGGTTCGGGCATTTCGGTCGCCAGTGCTGCGCAGGGTAGCAAAAGCTGCCCTGCCATAAGAATGCTTACTCCGAAGGCGACGACTCTGGCGCCTGCATGAAGCTTGGCGTTGCGGATAGACAGGCCAGTGCGTTTGTAATGGGTTTGCGGTGCAACATGCTGTCCATACATAAGGCGCTCCTTGTTCGTAGGCCGGTTTCCGTGGATCTATATTGCGCCTGCCCGATTCGGCCAGGCTCATACACGCGAACGCTCACGCGAGTAGGAGAAAGCTCTAGTTAATTTTCCCACAGTCGACACTTTGCGGCCAACGATTTGCTGTTCAATTCTCGGAGAGAGAATCAAGACAGTTGAGGAGTTGTCAGGCAATGAGACCGAGCGCGACAGCATGGCATCCTCGCCCAAGTTGAAAGAGGTGCGCGAGCTCGCTCGCAAGCTCGCCTAAGGGTAAGAAGAACGCATGGCGATCGGTGTTGGTGGAAATGCTTGCTGTCCTTATCAAGAGGAATGCTGATTGCCATGCGTCGATGCCCCAGCGGACAATTCCGGTGTGCTAAAACGCCTTCTCGCTCAAGAATTTCCTGAACGCGGGGATGTCGAAGCCGACGAGGCCACGTCCACGTTTCCCGATAACGCCGTCCTCGAGGAGGCGGCGCTTGTACTGGCTTGCATAGTTGCTGGCGACGCCCATACGCTTGGCGATCTCCGAGACCCTGCTGGATCCAGAATCGGGCAGAAGATTGTGAGTGAAAATCGGTAGTAGCACTCCCGATTTTGACCAATTAACGTTTGTACGAGATAATAGGCTCCATAACGGGAGGCGATTCTATGTACATCGAGCGCGAAATTGAACAGACGATAGATTCGATGCTGGGACAGGGAAAAGTTGTCCTGGTGACCGGAGCGCGCCAAGTTGGGAAGACGACGGTTCTCAAGCAACATCTAGGCGACCGATTCGACTATGTTTCGATGGAGAACCCGCGGGATTATCTTCTTGCAAAAGAGGATGCCGCCCTGTTTTTCGAATCTCATGATTTGCCGATCATCATTGATGAGATTCAGCGCGTGCCTGAGCTTTTTTCTCCGGTGAAGTGGGTTGTCGATCAATCAGAGGAGAAGGGCCGAATCGTCCTCACGGGATCCCAGACATATCACCTCATGAAAGGGGTGAGCGAATCTTTGGCGGGGAGGATTAGAATTCTGGAGATGCCCTCTTTAAGCTTGCGAGAGCTTGTTGGTGGTTCCCAGGGCCCTCGTCCGTATATCCCCAAAAAGGTTTCCTTGGCCTCTAAGATGTCTTCGGGAAATATTTGGAACATCATCCATAGGGGTTCGATGCCCGAACTGCAAGACCCAAATATCGATTGGGACTCCTATTATTCCGACTACGTTGCCGCATATCTCGAACGCGATGTTCGCGATCTTGTAAACGTGAAGGATGAGGCGAAGTTCTACA
This sequence comes from uncultured Collinsella sp., assembly GCA_900549245.1. Taxonomy (GTDB): domain Bacteria; phylum Actinomycetota; class Coriobacteriia; order Coriobacteriales; family Coriobacteriaceae; genus Collinsella. The sequence continues at coordinate 14,549 of URNQ01000017.1, read as the reverse complement.
GCTTTATGGTCGCGTGCGCAGCGAGAACGGGGCAACTGTTAAATGCCACCGATATTGGAAACACCGTTGACGTCGACCGTAAGACGGTGAAGGCTTGGCTCTCGGTTTTGCAGGCGTCGAACATCGTTCGGATTGTCGAGCCCTTTTGGCCTAATGTCGATAAGCGTCTGACCAAGACCCCTAAGATATTCTTTATGGATACAGGTCTTGTTTGTCATCTAACGAGGTGGATAACGCCGGAGCAATTGCGCAACGGGGCCGCGGCGGGGCATATATTTGAGACGTTCGTTGTCTCGGAAATTTTGAAGAGCTTTATGAACGCGGGGAAGAGCCTTCGCGACGTATGGTTCTATCGAGACCAAAAGAAGCGCGAAATTGATTTGCTCATTCAAGAGGGCCATATTCTCCATCCCGTCGAGGTGAAGATGTCAGCCACGGTGGGCAAAGATGCAGTAAAGAATTTTTCCTGTCTCGAGGGCCTGACCGGCTATGAAATTGGGTTTGGACACGTTGTCTGTCAAACCCCGGATCCATACCTTATTACCAAGGATGTCCAAGCGATTCCCGTGTGGGGCATATGATATACGTTGCAACGAGCGGGGCCCGGAGCGCGATGTTGCTGCGCTCCGGGCCCCGCTGCTTTGTAAAACCATGACGGTTTGGCCACCGTTGTTTTAGTCAAACAAACTCGGCATGTCGTTTTCCTTCATGAGGGCACCGGCTGAGGGGAGGCTCTGTGCGGTGAACTTTTCGGCCGAGACGCCGGCGCCAAGAATCTCCTCGGTCGTGCCGACGGTGGTGACCGAGCGGCCCTTCTTGGCCGTGAAAGCCTGGACGCCCTGCGTGTTGGTGGTCGTCTTGGTCTTGAGCAGCGACGTGTTGAAGTTCATCAAACGATAGTCGCTCGAGACCAGCGCGATGTCGCGATCTTCCTTGAGCACCTGGGCATACAGCAGCTTGCTGCCACCGTAGATGGCGTTCTTGAGGCGCTTACGGTTGGTCTTGGTGACGTATCCAGAAAGCGCGACGCGCACCACGCGGCCGTTCTCAAAGACAAACAGCACGTCGGCCTTGTAATCCTCGGGGTCGATGACCCAGATGACGCTCTCGTCGGGTTCCATCTCAAGATCGGTCGGCAGGTACGAGCCCAGCTGGGCCGACTTGGTGTCCTCAAACGCTGCAACCTTGCACTTGTACACCTGGCTCTTGTTGGTAAAGACCAACAGCTCGTGGGTGTTGGAGGACGGGAACTCGATAAAGGGTTTGTCGCCGTCCTTGTACTTGAGCGTGGTCGCCTTCTTGAGCACGCGGTCCGTCATCTTCTTAAGGTAGCCATCGCGCGAGAGCATGATGGTGACCGGGTATTCCTCGACCTCGGGCTCCAAGCTTACCTCGATAACCTCATGGGGCTCGATCCTGCCCGTGCGGCGCGGCATCACGTATTTCTTGTTGACCGCGGCCAGCTCGTCGCTGATGACCTTCTTGATGTTTTCCTCGCTGGAGAGGATCTCCTCAAGCTCGGCAATCTCGCCCTCAAGCTTGGCAATGTCCTTGGTGCGGTTGAGGATGTACTCCTCGTTGATGTTGCGGAGCTTGAGCTCGGCAACAAACTCGGCCTGGGTCTCGTCGATGTCGAAACCCTTCATAAGGTTGGGCACGACCTCGGCCTCGAGCTTGGTGCCGCGGATGATGGCGATCGCCTTGTCGATGTCGAGCAGGATCGCCTCGAGGCCGTGCAGCAGGTGCAGGCGCTCGGACTTTTTGCCCAGGTCAAAGTTAATGCGGCGGCGCGTGGACTCAATACGCCACTTGACCCACTCGTGCAGGATCTGGCGCACGCCCATAACGCGAGGGTAACCATCGACCAGCACATTGAAGTTGCATGAGAACGAATCCTGCAGTGTGGTCGAGCGATAGAGCTTGGCCATGAGCTTGTCGGGGTCGATACCGCGCTTAAGGTCGATGGCGATACGCAGACCCGAGAGGTCGGTCTCGTCGCGGATGTCGGCAATCTCCTTGACCTTGCCCTCTTTGGAGAGCTTGACGATGCGCTCGATGATGACATCGGTCTTGGTGGTGTAGGGGATCTCGTAGACCTCGATGATGCGCTCTTCGGGAATCCAGCGCCAGCGGGAGCGGATCTGGAAGCTGCCAAGACCGGTCTCGATAATCTTTTCCATCTCCTCGCGGCGGTAGATAATTTCGCCGCCGGTCGAGAAGTCGGGCATGGGCATGTACTCGAGCAGGTCGCAGTCGGGATCCTGCAGGTAATGCATGGTGGCGGTACAGACCTCGTTGAGGTTGAAACCGCAGATATCGGACGCCATGGCGACGCCGATGCCCTTGTTGGCCGAGACGAGGATGTTGGGGAACGTGGTGGGCAGCAGGCGTGGCTCCTTCATGGCGCCGTCGTAGCTGTCGACGAAGTCGACCGGGTCCTTGTCGATGTCCTTGAAGATCTCGGCACTGATGGGGGAGAGCTTGGCCTCGGTATAACGCGATGCGGCGTAGCTCAGGTCGCCCGAATAGTACTTGCCAAAGTTGCCCTTCGACTCAACGAAGGGGGCGAGCAGTGCCTCGTTGCCGGTGGCCAGGCGCACCATCGTCTCGTAGATCGCGGCGTCGCCGTGCGGGTTGAGCTTCATGGTCTGGCCCACGATGTTGGCGCTCTTCTGGCGCTCGCCCTTGAGCAGACCCATCTTGTACATGGTGTAGAGCAGCTTGCGGTGCGAGGGCTTAAAGCCGTCAATCTCGGGGAACGCACGCGAGACGTTGACGCTCATAGCGTAGGGCATGTAGTTGACCTCGAGCGTCTGCGTGATCGGCTGATCGGTGACCTCGGAGTGCAGGCCGATGACGTTCTCGGCGTTGACCTGCTTTTTCTTTGGCTGGTTCTTCGTCTTCTTCTTTGCCACGATTTCCTCTTGAACTTCTTATGGGCCGTCGTTATCGATTTGCTGCTACTGCAGGTCCAGCTGGTCCAGGTATTCCTTGCCGTGCTCGGAGATATGGCGCTTGCGGCCCGCCTCGTCGTTGCCCAGCAGCAGGTTGAACATGGTTTCCATCTTGGTGACGTCCTCGGGCTCCACCTTGATCAGGCGACGCGTCTCGGGGTTCATAGTGGTGAGCCACATCATGTCCGGGTCGTTCTCACCAAGACCCTTGGAACGGTTGATGGAACACTTCTGGTCGCCGATCTCCTTGAGGATGCCGTTCTTCTCGAGCTCGGTGTAGGCAAAGTAGGTCTTCTCTTTGCAGTTGATCTCGTAGAGCGGTGACTCGGCGATATACACGTAGCCCTCGTCGATAAGCGTGGGCACTAGGCGATAGAGCATGGTGAGCACGAGCGTGCGAATGTGATAACCGTCGACGTCGGCGTCCGTACAGATGATGACTTTGTTCCAGTTGAGGTTGTCCAGGTCAAAGGCACCGAGGTTCTTGATGCGCTTGTCCTTGATCTCTACGCCGCAGCCCAGCACGCGCATGAGGTCCATGATGATGTCGGACTTAAAGATGCGCGGATAATCTTCCTTTAGGCAGTTGAGGATCTTGCCGCGGACGGGCATGACACCCTGGAACTCGGCATCGCGCGACGTGCGAATGGCGCCTGCTGCCGAGTCGCCCTCTACGATGTAGATCTCGCGGCGGCTCTTGTCCTTGGAGCGGCAATCGATGAACTTTTGCACGCGGTTGGCCATGTCGGTCTTTTGCTGCAGGTTGGTCTTGATGCTCTGGCGCGTCTTTTCGGCATTCTCGCGCGAGCGCTTGTTGATGAGCACCTGCTCCATGATCTTGTTGGCAGCGTCTTTGTTCTCGATCAAGTAGGTCGAGAGGCGCTCCTTAAAGAATGCCGTCATCGCCTGCTGGATAAAGCGGTTGTTGATGGCCTTCTTGGTCTGGTTTTCGTAGGACGTCTGGGTGGAGAAGCAGTTGGTCACCAGTACCAGGCAGTCCTGGACGTCTTGCCACTTAATGCCGCTCTCGTTTTTGTTGTACTTGCCCTGTTGCTTGATGTAGGCATCGATGGCGCTGGTCAGAGCGCTACGAGCCGCCTTCTCGGGCGAGCCACCGTTCTCGAGCCACGATGAGTTGTGGTAATACTCCTGCATCATGAAGGTGCGCGAGAAGCACATGCACGCGGTGATCTTTACGTTGTAGTCGGGCAGGTCCTCGCGGTCGCGACCGCGACGGTCGGCCTCGATAAAGAAGGGCTCGGTGAGGTAGTCGGTGCCGACTTTCTCGAGCACGTAGTCCTCGATGCCCTTGGGGTAGCAAAAGTCCTCTTCGGTAAACTCGCCATCATCGCCCTCGATGCGCAGACGGAAGGTCACGTTGGCGTTGACCACGGCCTGGCGGCGCATGGTCTCGCGATACCAATCGTGGGGGATGCTGATGGAGGTAAAGACCTCAAGATCGGGGCGCCATTTGATGGTGGTGCCGGTACGGTCCTCGTCGCTGGGCTCAATCTCGAGTGCCTTCTTTTTGGCGCCAACGACCTTGCCCTTTTTAAAGTGCAGGGAGTACTTGTTGCCGTCGCGCCAAACCGTGACGTCCATGTATTCGGAGGCGTACTGGGTCGCGCACGAGCCCAGGCCGTTGGTACCGAGCGAGAAGTCGTAGTCGCCGCCCTGGTTGTTGTTGTATTTGCCACCTGCGTAGAGCTCGCAAAAGACGAGCTCCCAGTTAAAGCGCTTCTCGGAGGGGTTCCAGTCGAGCGGGCAGCCGCGGCCGTTGTCCTCTACCTGAATGGAACCATCGCGAAAGGCGGTAAGGGTGATGAGCTTGCCGTAGCCCTGGCGCGCCTCGTCAACGGCGTTGGACAGGATCTCGAAGGCGGCATGCGCGCAGCCGTCGAGTCCGTCCGAGCCAAAGATGACGGCAGGGCGCAGGCGTACGCGCTCCTCGTCCTTGAGCTGGCGGATACTGTCGTTACCATAGTTTGCGGTGTTTTTTGCCATACTCGCTCTCTCGGTGCTCCTTTGCTGCGTTTAAGTCATATAGATAGTCAAGGTAGCATAGCCCAGCCCACAGACGATTCCAACCAACACGAAATCCATCGAACAATCGTTCGGAGTTCGATGGAGATTCGTTTACTCGGACAAAACCGAGTCGGTGCTGTCCGAGTAAGTTTGAAAGCGGTCGAATGCGTCCTGCTGCGTTTGCGGTTGGATGCGTTTGTCAAAAACACGCCATGCGGATTGTTGGATTGAATCGAACATTGGGACAGGCGTCTCATTTTATGGGCCGAGGGCGTGCGTATATGAGTCTTTTTGGTCCATAGGGGATGCTGGGCGGTTGCTAGTTGGGCCACGGGTCACTTCGCCGGCGCCGTGTTTTGTCATACGCTCATAGTGGAAGCCGATGCCACGGGGACAACGAATGCCACGGGCGACGGATGATCTGCAAGCCGAAAGGAGCGATGAGGATGATGACGCCCATGACGAAAAAGCTGCTGTTAGGAATTCCCACCGTGACGCTTTTGGCCGTGCTGGTGTGTACGGTGGCAGGCTGCGGCGGAAATGCGCCGAGTGGCTCGGCTGGCAGCTCGGGCAGCGGCAGTGCTCCCGTAGAGAAGAAGGCCTATGAGTCGCAGACGGTCGAGGTGGCTGGTATAACCTATGAGTCGGTAGCCCACGGTACGTTCTATCGCGGCGACGCTAAGCTGCAGGACGGCTTTTACCTGCACGTCAAGATCACCAACAACAATGCAAAGAACAGGACGTTTGACTTCTTTAACGTGCACGCTGCCCAGGGCGATCTTGAGGCAGGCGACCCGTTGTTTACTTCCGGCAAGGCGGCCGTGCTCGACTACGTTGCAAGCGAGGCTCCCGATGAGCTTCACGAGGGCATCGATCTTTCCAAGAGGCCAGATATCGGTCCGGGCGAGACTGTTGAGTACGTGTATTTCTGGGCACCCAAGACGGCGTACTACGGGCCCATCACTGTCGAGTTCGTAGACGCTAACGCCCCCGCCAAGAATCATGAGGCCATGCACTTTGACACCACGGGGTGCGAGACCAAGGAGTTCAAGGCTGCCGGCGGTGTGGCCGATTCTGGTGACGCGGCCAATATGACCGGCATCGATTGCGCATCGTACAGTATCGAGGCCGCCGATGGGTACACGCTGGATTCGTCCAACGAAGAGCGCGAAAAGGCAGACTTCTTCCACGACGAGACTGGAGGACGCCTGCACATCAGTATCTTCCCGCGTTCGCCGGAGGAAGAGGTTGCAAGCCTAGAGCAGGTCTACGAAGGCAAGGAGACAACAACCGACCAGGTCGAGTACAACGGCATAACGTGGCTGCGTTTTACCGGCCCCGACAACGGCCATACGCTGTTTGCGACGGCTCCCGCAACGGGTGAAACCGTCCGCGTGTCGATCGGCTGGAAGATCGACTGGGACGCCGCCGTGTCCATGATGGAGGCGCTGAAGCTCAAGTAGCGGGCTGCGATTCCCACGTCAGGCGACTCAGGGCTGGCTCCGAGTTATCGGGGCCAGCCCTTTTTGGTGCTCGATGAGCCGAGTCGGCGTCTCTTACAAAAGTAACTAGGAGCTAGTGAGGCCTATCCGAATTGACCTCATCGGTGGTGTCTTTTTCGAGCGCCGTGCGGCGGGCGCTGTAGGCGACGAGGCCTGCGCCTGCCGCGGCGAGTGCTGCAGCGGCTGCCGTAAGGGGAGCGCTGGCATCGCCCGTGCCTGCAAGCGCGCCCGCTTTTCCGGAGCGCTTGTTATTGCCGTGATCCTTGCCGCTGCCGGAGCGGCTTCCGCCGGAGCCGCCGCCCTCGTCGGTACCGCCGCCACTCGAGCCGCCACCGCCGTCCGCCGTCATCGGTGCATCGTGAAGCCCCGTCGTATCCGCTTTGTCGCATACGCCGACCTGAACTTCTGAGCGTTCGCATGCCGCGTCGGGCACATGAAGCTCGTGCAGTACGGCACCCAGCGCCGAGTTTGCGCCCGGTCGAATTTCCTCGAGCGTTACGGGATCGAGCGCCACCAGATTACGCGCCTTCGCATACAGCGTTACGCGTTTGCCCACTTCGTCGCTCCAACTCTCGGGGATAGCGAAGCTCATGCGGAACTGTGCCGTGCAACCCGGTGCCAGCACGGCGTTGCCGCTGTCGGCTACCAGCGGGTGCGTTGCAAAACGTGCATCCAGCGTCTCGAGCGCGTACTTCACGTGTGCCATGTCGTTGGCCGAAGCATCCTCGGCAAGCTCCGGATCGTAGATCGAAGCCATGCGTGCGTTTGCTCCGAACCCGATGGATGCGCTGGAGAACGGCTGGCTGGAGCCCTCTCGGTACAGATCAATCGTGCCGGCGGTCAGCAAGGTGTTACCGTCGTTTCGCACCGTGACCATGAAGGATTCGCCTGCTGCTCCGGGCACCACCGCGCCCGAGGTAGCGACTGCGCCCGTCGGAGTGGCACACGCCACCAAGGGCACTTCGATGCCGTGTAGTTCTGCCTCGCTCTTCTCCGCGCTCACAATGTGCGTGGCGAGCGCGGAGAGCATGCCCCCCGACGTCAAAAATGTCGTTATCTGATCGATGGGATGGTCCAGCTCGCACATCACGAACGGCTCCGTGAACAGATCGCCTGCCAAGGTGCTGGCGAAGATGCGGAAGTGCTTGCCCATCACTGCTACCGGGTTGCCTTCTTCGTCGTAGGTTTGTCCCACCTTGCCATCGGTGTTCTCTACATAGAGCACGCACCTGCCGTTGTTGCTTACGCTAAACGATGCCGGGCCACAGCCTGCGGCACCCACGGGCTGCGTTGCAAATGCCGATGCGCCTCGTGCCCAAGTAATATGCTGCAGCTGCTCGTTGACGGTAGCCAAAAAGCCCGTGTGCTGCGGCCACGGCACCGCGTGGGGTACTGTGGCATCTGGCGACATAACGCCCCAGCCCGCAATGGACTGGCCGATCACGGCGTACGATGCACAGCCACAACCGCCTGCGGTCTCGTATGCAACGGGCACCACCATTTTGCCGTTGATATTCTCGGGCGCGCCGAGCTCGATGCTCGACGGTGCCTGCGGAAAGCGGAGGACCTGACGGAACGTGAGACTGTCGCCCGAAACGTCCGACCACAGGGTAAAGCACTCCAGCGCAACCTCGGCCTCGCTGCCGAGCGTCTTTTCTGCGGTGGTTCCGCGGCGGTGGAGGTAGGCGCCCGACAGGCGCCCGTCGACAAGTGTCTTGCCCACCGTGATGCGTGGGCACTGCAGGCAATGGTAGCCATCCTCCTGAAGGCGGCCGCGCGAGATGCTGCGCCACGACGTGTGCGATATCACGCGAACTCCGTCGTTGCTTACGCGCAGGCGCACAACGGACAGTATGCCGGATGTGCTCGCCGTATCGAAAAGGGTGTTGTCGCCGGCGGGGCGCTCGCCCGAGACCAGCAGCACGTAGGCGTCCTGGTTTCCTCTTCCGTCCGTATATTCCACTACGTCGAAGTCGTAATCGTATATGCCGTCGCGCTCCACGTCGCCCTCGCCAAACCCAAGGGGAAAGTCCACAGGCGTGGGAGCGGACATCGTTCCGTTTGCCTTTGTGTGTACCACCAGGCGCGAGCGACCATTGTCGCCGTAGCGCACCGAGGCGATACGGAACAGGCATTCTACGCCGGCAATCATTGCCAGCTTCATGTGGGCTTCGCTGAGCACGCCAGCAAACAGCACGTTGTCGCTCGAGGGTTTTATGCCGCCACGCTCGTCCTCCGACACGCCGGCAGAATTGGCGTTCGGGTCGGCAACGGTGTTCGTTGCCTGACCGATATAGGTGTACTCATACATCGGCGCGGCGTTTTCGTCGTTCTCTATCAGTGCATGGACGAAATGCTCGATCTGTCCCGTGTCGTCGCTTTCTGCATCCGCCTCGAGCTCAATGCGCGTGACCGCTTGATCCCAATCGCGCACGACAGGCGCGGCGTTTACAGCAGTGGCCTTAACCTCGGCGCGTGCGAGCAGTTCGGCGTTGGTGACGATGGTGGCCGATGCGATAAATTGCGGCACGCCGCCCGCCTCAATGTTGCCGGCCGAGCCGAAGCAGGCATCCAGCGTATAAGGCGTATCTCCATCCAATGCGAGCTCAGAGCGCTGGAGCACATACTGGTCGCCATTGTTCACCGACATATTCCACGAATCGATGAGTGTGGGCCACGACCCCGACCAAGCCTTGGTGGTCCACTTGAACATTACGAACTGGAGTATTACATCGACATCGACGTCTGCACCTACACGCAGTCGCGGAAGCTGGTGTCCATTTGCCTTTTCGTACCCAATGAACAGCGTGAGGGATGCGGCGCCGCGCACGGCAGACGAAGCGACGCCTGCAACGCCGGCGCCAAAGGTGACGGCAAGCCCGATCTGGATGGTGAACGAGCCCGACGTGTTTGAATAGTCGAGCGAAATGTTTTTAAAAAACGCCGCGCCGCTGCCGTGCGTGTGGGCACCCACGGCGAGCGCCAGTTTTGCCAGCACCCAGGGGTTGACGTTTAGGAAAAATGGCACCGGTCCTAGGGTAAACTGCTCGGTCCAATTGAGGTCGGTTCTTACCTGGAAGAGGGCCTTAATATTGCCGTATGCGGGGTCGTTGTTGTTACCCCAGGTTTTGCCCACCCAATCGTAGGCGAGCGAGCCGTACAGCTGTGTGGCGATATCCATCGTGAACAGCGGCGTGCAATGGTGGCGAAGGAGCTTGGTGTTTCTTGGATCGGTGCCCGAACCGGCACTCATCCTCTTGTACTGATTCCACTTCCCCTCCATCTCGTCGAGGTAGCGGTTTGCCTGCTTGGCGCCCGACTCGCGCGGCGATTTCTTCCAGTATTCCGGATCAGGGTTGCCCGAATCGTTCATATAGCTAGCTGGTTTGTACCCTCCGCCAAACAGCACGTATCCAGCAAACGAGAAATCGAACAGAATGGGAAATGTGGGCATCCAGCACGTGAACTTATTGCCGCCGATACCGGGAAACGCCGCGGGGAAATCAAACGGAGTGATCTCTTGGTCCATGGTGGTGGGAATGATGGTGGTCGAGCCCGATTCCGCCTTTGCGGCCGGCGCGGTGACAACGGCCATAGGGGATGAGAGCGTGTAGGTTTTGCCCTGGTAGTCGAGCATAAAGCGCAGCTTGCACCCTTCCTCCAGAAGGCCCGAAGCTGCATCGAGGAACGTGTCTTCAAGCGTGAACGTCGCCAGATTATCCGCGCCCGATGCGCTGACCTTGATCTGGCCGATCTGTGTGACGGTTTCGGTTGAGCTGCCCGCAGCGGGCATCACTTTATTGATATGCAACGTTGCCTGCCCGCCCTGCGGCAGATGAGCCTGCACGGTAAAAGCGTGCGTGTCGGGCTGGTCGTTTGCTGCTTCGTCCGCTGGCATTGCCATAAACGTGGCGTCGGCGTACTGGATGTCCCATTCGTCGAACGTGAGCTGTCGAAAGTACGGCTCGCCATCGGAGAGCGGACGTGTGGGTGCGGTAATAGCGGTGCCGCCCTGGATACGCGCAAGGGGAATCTCGACATCGCGGTAGCCTGCCATGCTAATGGAGATGCCGCCGTTAAAGTCGTACGCGTCGAGAAGCGTTGCCTCGTCCACGTAGCCTTCCGAAAGCGGCGCGACCTCAAAGATGGCCGTCCCCTCGTCATCGGTCGTGGCGGTGAGCTGCTTGCCTGCGGCATAGCGCGATATGAGCGTGACCTGGGCACCCGTGATGGGCGTATTCTTGTTGGCGACGTCGACCACGACCACACCAAACATGGTGCGCGAGAGCACCAAGACCTTGAAGGGATCATCTTCGTCGGCGTATGCCTCGGCGGGGGCGAACGGCAATATGAAGGCGTTTGCGCTTCCCGGCACGCGCGGCAACATAATGCTCGCCAGCGAGGACGCTCCGGCAACAAGTAACGAACGGCGATCAAGCATCTTTGGCTCCCATCCCGCAGGTATCGGTGGAAATAATCCAATTTTGCGAGAAGGCATCCTGTCACGGTAGTGCCGTCCGAGGGCCAAAATGTCCAATTTGAGCGAGCGAAGCGCCGGGGCTCCGGGGCGCACGTGCCGCGCTAGGCAGTCTGGCCGCTAACGCAGCATATGAGCGACCAGTTCGGTGCGCGTGCCGATGCCAAGCTTTGCATACACACTGGATAGGCGGTTTTTGACAGTGCCCGGCGATACTCCCATATGACGAGCGATTTCGGCGTTGGTCCATCCGCGGCAGGCGAGCATGGCCATGGTGAACTCTGTGGTCGTCAGGTCGTCAGCCACGTCCTCGCCCGAATCGGGGTTGTGGATCCGCCGCCAGCCGTAGCTGAATCGGTACGTGATCTCGATGATGCGCGCGAAGTCGTCAGGGTATTGCGTTTTTAGGCACGCCTCGATGAGCCCCTGTAAAAGGCCGTGATGCTCGCCAATGAGCTCGATAAGGCCGTCGGGACGCGCAATGTTCCAAGCGGTTCCGAAGTGCGTTTTTGCGGCGTCGATGTCCTTGAGGCTCATGCATGCCATGGAAGCTGCCAGGTGAAGGAACAGTTCCGAGATCGGATAGCTCCCCTGTTTCATGATCAGGGCGTTTTCCGCCATGCCCAGACTGCGGCCGTATTCGCCGTGCAGATACAAGGCGTGCGCCATCACGTAGATGGCGAACAGGCGCAGGCCTTCGGGCAGATGCGCCGCAAGTGGATAAAACTCTTCGGCGGAATGCGGGGAAGGCAAGTGCAGCAGGACGCTCGCGGCCGAGGCGAACAGGATATGCGTGGCGTGGATGGCGGGCGATTCCTCGTCGGCCGGCGTATCGAGGATGCCAGCAAGGCACCGGCGGGCGTCGGCGATACGGTTGAGCGACAGGCTGGCGTATCCGCAGATAAAGCATGCGGAATAGCGCAGCGCGGGATCGGTGGCGTCAAGATAGGGGCGCGCCGTCTTGGCAGCGAGGGTGGCCTGTCCGCGAAAGTACAGCGCTTCTGCCGTGGCAATGGCGCGCGAATCGGGGTCGGAAATGCCTGCAACCGCAGCGTCAATCTGTCCCGGCACAAAGGCGGTGCACATCAACGGCATGGGAACGCATGGGTAGCCATCGCAGTCCATCTTCCATCTCCCAACGGCTGGCAACAATAGCAGCAATTGTACTCCTGTTGCTCGGGACTGGAATTTGTGGGTATCGCCGACGATTATGCCGAACGTATAAAGGAAGACTAGCGGCTCTCTTGAACCCGAGGTCGAAGGGGGCGTTGTACAAGGCACATGGGGCCGAGTGGAAGTAGATCAAAAGAGCGTTACTTGACGTTTCATGCATAATGCCAACCGCCCCGCGACATCACGTTCGCAGCGCGCAGGGGCCGGAGAATCTTCGCGATGAGAGTTGACGTCTAATACCTTGCATCGTATAGTGTGTATAGCATAGTATATGACGAGAGGAGGTGTGCGGATGGAGGCCCAGATGAAGCGCGGCTTCCTGGAGGCCTGCGTGCTCGCGGCCGTCTCCGGCGAGGAGTCCTACGGCTACCAGATCGTGAAGGACGTGCCGGCGAGCATGGGGCTCACGGAGTCGACGCTCTACCCGCTGCTCAAGCGCCTGGAGAAGGCCGGGTGCATCACGGCGCGCTCTGCCGAGCACAACGGGCGGCTGCGCCGGTACTACCGCATCACGGACGATGGGCGTGCGCGCATCGAGGAGTTCCTGGCCGAGTGGCCGTCCGTACGGGAGATTTACGCATACGTTAAGGGGGCGCACCATGACGCGCGATGAGTTTCTGGGCCGGTTGGGCGAGCTGCTTGCCTGCCTGCCGGCCGAGCAGGTGGAGGAGACCAAGGCGTTCTATGCGGAGGCCATCGCCGACCGCATGGAGGACGGTATGAGCGAGGAGGAGGCCGTGGCCGCCATGGGCGCCCCCGGCGAGGTTGCCGAGGCCACGCTCGACGACCTGCCCGCCGTGCCGCGCGCGATCGCGAGGACGCGCCGGCGCAGCACCGCGCTGCTGTGGGTGCTGACCATCGTGGGTTCCCCGGTGTGGGTGCCGCTGCTCGCCGCCTTCGCCGCCGTGGCCGTCACGGTCTATATCTGCATCTGGGTGCTGGCGCTCTGCGTGTGGATCGTCGCGGCGGCACTCGGGGGCGTGGGCGTAGTTGAGCTCCTGCTTGCCGTAAGCGGCGTCACCATCGGCCACTTCCCGTACGCCCTCGCCTCGGCGGGCGTGGGGCTCGGCCTCGTCGGCGTGGCGCTCTTCGTTGGTGCTGGCGCTTGGGCCGCCTCAAAACAAATTGCGCGCCTCTCGGCGCTCTGGGCGAGGAAGGCCGCCTCGCCCTTCTGGAAGGGTAAGGGCGAGAAGGGCGGCGCTGCCGCGCATCTCGCGGCGTAGAAAGGAGTGAGTACCATGACCAGCGCGAAGAAGATCTACCTCGCCGTGGCGGGCGGGCTCGTTGCCGCGGGTGTTGTCCTCGCGGGCATTGGCTTTATCGCTTCGGGTTTCGACCCGGCCGTGTTCACAACCCAAATCGACACGCGCGACAGCACCATCGTGCTCGGCGGCGTCGAGGTGGACGACCCGACGGGCCTCCCCCTCATCGAGCAGCTCGCCGGAATCGGCGAGGTCGACACCTCCGGCATCACCGCGTCCGAGTCCCCTGCTGCCCCGGAGGCGCCCACCGCTCCCTAAGCATAGCGTGCCCGGACGCCCCGTCCGTCGGGCTGTGCAAGCCTGTGGAACCCGGACCTCAACCCCAACCCAACCGGCCTCGAGCCTGCGTCGATTCGCTCCCCGTCCCGCGCGGGGGCCCATGACGCATACCCAAAATCCATCCGAGGAGAAAGGAACGCAATGACGACAGCCATGCCCCTCCGCCTTCACGGGGTCACGAAGGCGTACCGCGGGAGGACCGTCCTCGGCCCCATCGACCTCGCCCTCGAGGCGGGGCGCGTCTACGGGCTCATCGGCGAAAACGGCGCCGGGAAGTCAACGCTCATCTGTATCGTCACTGGCACCGCCAGCCCCAGCTCGGGCTCGGTTGAGCTGTTCGGCGAGCGCGGCGGGCGCGGGCTTGCCGCCGCCCGGAGGCGTATGGGCTACATGCCCGACGCGAGCTCGGCCTACCCGGGGCTCTCTGCGCGGGAGAATGGATTTGCAACGGTTGCTTAAACATTTTTTACAGGGACAGCCCTGCGTTCCTGAACTCAACTGGGCTCATGTAGACCAGTGTCGAAGGGGCAGTCGCCCCAGTCCGCGTACCAGACCTGTGTGCCGCCGAGGGAATACTTCCTCCAGTAGGGCCAGTGCGGGACGTCCATCCTCTCTTCCTTTCGGGGCGTCAGGCGCCGGGCCCAAGGCCGCACCTGCGCCCCAGCTCCGCCACGAGGCCGTCGTTGTCTCTGACCGAGACGATGGCGTCGCCGTCGTAGGGCGCCTCGATGTAGACGCGGTCGAGCGAGTTGGCCGTCCCCGCCCAGAGCGTCCTGGTGCGCCGGACGCCCCGCACGTGGGCGTAGGGTATCACCGAACGCGTCCCAGCGTACACGACGACGAGGCGGGCGCCGGAGAGCCCGGGGGCCACGCGCCG
>URNQ01000016.1 GCA_900549245.1 uncultured Collinsella sp. | reverse complement strand
GATTAACCTTGACTCCGAGGAAGAGGGCGTTGCCACCGTCAGCTGTGCCGGCGGTGTCGTCGTTACCTACACCTGCCCGATCGCGCGCGAGCACAAGACCGGTAGCACCCTCACGCTCGACATCTCCGGCCTGCTGGGCGGCCACTCCGGCAGCGATATCAATCTGGAGCGCGGCAACGGCAACCTCATCATGGCCCGCATCATCGACCGCCTGATGGTCGCCGGCGAGCCCGCCATCGTCAGCTTTAACGGCGGCACCAAGGACAACGCCATCAACCGTGAGTGCAAGGCTGTTCTGGTCTACGCCGACCATGCTGCCGCCGAGGCGGCGGCCCAGATCGCAAGGGGCATCATCGCCGACGTCACTGCCGAGCTCGAGGTCTTCGACCCCGGCTTTACCTGCACCGTCGAGATTGCCGACGACGCCGAGGTCGAGGCCATGGACCAGAAGTCCGCGCTTGCCCTCATCCGCGCCCTGCGTCTTGCCCCTAACGGCGTGATTCGCCGCAACGTCGCCACCGACGGCTCCGTCGAGGTTTCCTCCAACATCGGTGTGGTTGCCACTTCTGACGACGAGGTCAAGATCATGCTGTCCCCGCGCTCCTCGATCACCTCGCTGCAGAACGAGTTCAAGGACCGTCTGCAGACGCTGTCCGATGTCCTGGGCTTCGACGCCAAGTTTGAGTTTGAGTATCCCGGCTGGAGCTATGCCGAGCATTCGCCGGTCCGCGAAGTCTTTGTCGAGAGCTATCGAGAGCTCTTTGGCTCCGAGCTGCGCATCGATTCCATTCACGCCGGCCTTGAGTGCGGCCTGTTTGCCGAGGCCCTGCACGGCCTGGATGCCATCGCCGTGGGCCCGACGCTCTCCGATGTCCACACCCCGGACGAGAGCATGGAGCTCGCTTCTGCCGAGCGCTTCTACGAGCTGCTCATCGACGTGCTCAAGCGCCTTGCCGCGTAAAGGTTGCGCTAGCAGCAGTCCGAGCCACGTGCTAGCGGATTGCAAATGACATTACGAGAGGGGACATCCGAGCTTTTGCGACGGGTGCCCCCTCCTTTCTTTTAAGAAATGGGAAATTGCGAACGTCTAGCCCATATCCGCCTTGATGAGGTCGAGGGTGCGCTTGCAGTTTTCGCGGACGGGGCCGAGCATATGCTCGCGTAGGCCCGCCATGCCGGGCAGGTCGGCGTATTCGTCCATGACCTCTTCCATGCAAATGGGTACCTCGTAGGCGAGGTCCATCATGGTCGCAAAGCAAAACTTCTCGGATAGCCCGGCATCGGTGAGTGCCGCCTCCAGCGCGGGGTCGCCCATACCGTGGTATCGGCGGATAGCGCCTGGACCGATGCGTCCCACACGGTTTTCGCCGCCAACGCTCATGGCGAGGCGCGCCCGGCGGCGCATGCGCTCATACGCCAAACCCGACGCGACATCGTACATTCGAGCCATCATGGCTGCGCCGTCGTTTCCAAGGAGCAGGGAATAGTTTTTCGCGTGCGCATCCGGTGCGCCGATAATGGCGTTGAAGAACAGTATCTGCGTAAACAGATACAGGTTAAGTTGATGGTGGCTCGTATTTACGAGGAGCTCTTGAATGTCGCGGGTGGTCGGGCCGCCGTCTGCTGTGTACTTTTGGGCGGGCATCACCCCAAGTGCCTGACAGAGGTCTTCTTGATGTAGGCGCCTGATCATTCCGTCTTCGACTTTCACGCGGTCATAGCGCTCAACAATGAGGGCAGGTTCGTCCTCAAACATACGATATTCGACGTTTGCCGTTGCGATACCGGCGCGCTGGGCGCTTTTCATGCAGACAAACTCATTGAGAGCCTCGAGTTTAAATCCGATAACGCCATTTTTGAAAATATGCGTTGTGGGCGAGGAGCCCATGCATTCGCACCAGCGGCCGTTTATGAACGCGAGCGCGAACTTGCCCTGGTTGCCTCCAAGTGACCAACTTTCATCTAGACCCATCCACGATGCATCGCGGTCATCTCTGATCGACTTGAGACGGAGAGCAATTTCGTGGTCGTCTATAGGGCGGTAGTCGCCAGCGCGATGCAGGACGGCGTCGGAATCTTCTTCGGCACAAAACTGCACTCCGCCCGGACAGTCGAGTCCGATATGGCTGAGCAACGCAACGGGATTGTTGGGCCTAACGTTGAATTCGGCGGCAATCGCTTTTCGTTGGTCCTCGCTGTCGGGTAGAAGGCCAAACAAGTACGGATTCATGACCTGTTGGCCGTATGTGCGATTTGATACGGGTATGTTGGTCGATAGGGTTGGCCCGTCATAGTCATGATCGTAGGTAAAGCTGATAAGACCGTTCTCATCTTGCGTGAGCGTTCCCGCAGGTACGCCGCAAATAATGGTCCGAAGTGATGTTCTGGCCATTGGCTATTTCCCTTCGGGCTTGGTTTGGTTAGATGCGTTTGCGGCAATCGAGACTCCGAGATTGGACATGGCGAAATCGGCGAAGGCCCTTTCGTAGAGCTCGGACGTAAAGGGGACATCTGCGAGAGCCGGAACGGCTGCGCTGCGACGGTTGCGATGGTGAAAACGTTGAGCGTGATGGCGCCTGGGGGTACTACGAGGTTGCAAATCAGCATGCGGGGCGTCGACTGGTTGCTCGTTTTTCGATTCGTCGATATCCCCTTGAGCGGCGAGTGCCAGTCCAAGAGCACCGAAAACTGCCAGCAGCTTGTCGAGCCGAATGCCCGTGGCATCTCCCAGCTCGAGCGATGCGAGCAGGCGCTCCGAAACACCGGCTTTTTTAGCGAGGACGGCACGGGTGATCCCTTGCGCCTCGCGTGTCTGACGCACGTAGATGCCAGCTTGGCGCGGTGTGGTGATGGGAAGGATATCCACGGCGATCTCCTAACGTGCAGACTTTTGCATATCAGTATGACATGCAAAAGTCTGCATGAAAAGGCCTCATGCAAAACTCTGCATGAGGCCTCATCCGGACGTTTAGTTTTGAAGGGTGTTTTACAGCGCCAAAATCCCCAGATGCTCCAGCAAAATCTTGAGGCCGATGAGGACGAGCACGACGCCACCCACGATGGTGGCGGGCTTTTCGTAGCGCGCGCCAAAGGTGTGGCCGATCGCTACGCCGGCAACGGAGAAGACAAAGGTCGTGATGCCAATGAGCGACACGGCGGGAACGATATCGACCGAGAGCGCGGCAAACGAGATGCCCACGGCAAGCGCGTCAATCGAGGTGGCGATGGCAAGGATTAGATATTCGCCCAGGTCGATCTTTTCGGCATCCTTGCCGTCGCCTTCGTTCTCGTCCTCAGTAAAGGCTTCCCACAGCATCTTGCCGCCGATAAAGGCGAGCAGGATAAAGGCGATCCAGTGGTCGATGGGGCTGATGATGCCCATGAACTGGCTACCAAGAGCCCACCCAATTACGGGCATGCCGGCCTGGAAACCGCCAAAGAACAGGCCGAGTATCACGGCGACCTTAAGGTTGATCCTTTTCATGCCAAGGCCCTTGCAGATGGATACGGCAAAAGCGTCCATAGAAAGGCCGATAGCGAGCAAAACAAGCTCTGCGAGTCCCATAGTCTGGCTCCCTCTCTGCGGGCGGGCCCGCGTGTACCTCTTGGGGGAGTAACAAAAAAGACCCGTGGCGTACGCGTTGCGCGCACAGCCACGAGTCTCGTTCATTAAGGCAAGCCAGGCCGCATCGGCCAGTGTGTTGACTTGCCGCGCCACCGGAGGCGAACCCGATCACGCGACTACTCCCTCATTTATACGAATCCCGATGCTACCACATGAACAGCTGATTTGGGTTGGGCTCTCAGCTGTGTTCGCTCATTCTGTAAGCATCGGATTTCGCAAGCGCCGCAGGGACAAACCGTGAGAAACTATTTAGCGTTTATGGAGCGTATACGATGGGAGCGATGCCTTGGATAAGAACGAGCTGCAAAAGCGTATGGAACAGGCCATTCGTCTGACGGCACCTGGCCAGCCGATCCGCACCGCCCTCGACATGATCATTGCCGGTCACCTGGGCGCCCTTATCTGCGTCGGCGACACCGAAAACGTGCTCGCTGCCGGTAACGACGGCTTCCCGCTCAACATTTCGTTTACCTCGAACCGCCTGTTCGAGCTTTCCAAGATGGACGGCGCCATCGTTATCGACGGCGACCTCACCCAGATCCTGCGCGCCAACTTCCACCTCAATCCCGACCCCTCGCTCGCCACGAGTGAGACGGGCATGCGTCACCGTACTGCCGCTCGCATGTCGGTGCTCACCGATGCCATCGTGATCTCGGTTTCGGCTCGTCGTGCCGTCGTCAACGTGTACGTCCACGGTAAGAGCTACGAGATCCAGCCTGTCACCACCATCATGAGCTCGGTCAATCAGCTCGTCGCCACGCTCCAGACCACCCGTCAGTCGCTCGATCGCTCCCTGCTGCGCCTGACGGCACTCGAGCTGGACGACTACGTCACGCTCGCCGACATCACCGGCATCTTCTCGAGCTTCGAGATCATGCAGCAGGCAAAGACCGAGCTTAAGGATTGTATTGTCAAGCTGGGTAATCAGGGCAAGCTCGTGCAGATGCAGCTCGAGCAGCTCGCGGGCTCCAGCATGGATACCGAATACGACTTGATGATCCGCGACTACGCAAGCGATTCCTCTGAGGCCAACGCCGAGAAGATCCGCGCCGAGCTCGCTCGCATGACACCTAAGGACCTGTCCGACCCACAGCATGTGGCGGCGGTTCTGGGCTATGACGACCTGGACGAGGACTCCGTCATGACGCCGCTGGGCCTGCGCACGCTTTCGCGCGTGTCCGTCGTGCGCGACGGCGTGGCCGAGAAGATCGTCGACGAGTACGGCTCGCTGCAGGAGCTCATGGACGACATTAGCGAGGATCCGGAGCGCCTGGGCGACTTTGGCGTCAACAACCCTGCCATTCTTGCGGACTCGCTGTACCGCATGAAGGGCACCAAACAGGGGAACGCATAATGGCGCCCGTATGCGCCGTGGTCGTTGCCGGCGGCAGCGGTCAGCGCTTTGGAAATCCCGGCGGCAAGCAGCTCGTTAACGTGGCGGGCCGTCCGCTTATGAGCTGGTCCATCCGCGCGTTCGACCGGAGCGACAAGGTCGGCCACATCGTGGTGGTGTGTCCTGCCGAGCGCCGTGCCGAGATGCGCCGCCTGGCCATCGACCCGTTTGACTATGACACGCCCATCAGCTTTGCCGATGCCGGCGCGACCCGCCAGGATTCCCGTGCCGGCGTGCATGCGGTGCCGGCGGGCTTTGAATACGTCGCCATTCACGATGGCGCTCGTCCGTTCATCACGACCGAGGCCATCGATCATGCGATCGACGTGCTTGTGGGCGACCGCTCGCTCGACGGTGTCGTGTGCGGTCAACCCGCGATCGACACACTCAAGATCGTCGACGGCGATAACATCGTCGAGACGCCGCCGCGTGAGCTTTATTGGGCTGCGCAGACGCCGCAGATCTTTAGCGTCGATGCTATGAAGCGCGCCCACGCTGCAGCCATTGCCGAGGGCTTTATCGGCACCGATGATTCGTCGCTGGTCGAGCGCATGGGTGGGCGCGTCCGCTGCGTCCAGAGCCCGCGCGATAACCTTAAGGTGACGGTGCCCGAGGACTTGCGTCCCGTAACCGCGATTCTGCTTGGCCGTATGGCCGAGGGAGAGGACCTTCCCCATGTTCAGTAACCTGCGCATTGGCCATGGCTACGACGTTCACCGTCTGGTGGAGGGGCGTCGATGTATCATCGGCGGTGTCGACATTCCCTACGAGCGCGGCCTGCTGGGCCACTCGGATGCCGATGTGCTCGCGCACGCCTTGGCCGACGCCATTCTGGGCGCCTGCCGTGGGGGAGACATTGGCAAGCTATTCCCCGATACCGACCCCGCCTATGAGGGTGCCGATTCGATGGTGCTGCTCGCTCGCGTGATGGACTACGCGCGCGAGCTGGGCTTCGAGTTTGTCGATGCCGATTGCACCATTGCCTGCCAGCAGCCTAAGATCACCCCGCACCGCGATGCCATGCGTGCCAACCTTGCCCATGCCCTGGGCGTTGACGTCGAAAACGTGGGCGTCGCCGCCACTACGACCGAAAAGCTCGGTTGGGAAGGCCAGGGCGAGGGAATCGGCGCCTGGGCCGTTTGCCTGCTACAGAAAACCGTTAAGGAGTAACGAATGCGTATCTACAACAGCGCTACCCATAAAAAGGAAGAGTTCCAGCCCATCGAGTCCGGCAAGGTCCGCATGTATGTGTGCGGCCCCACGGTCTACGACAACATCCACATCGGCAATGCCCGCACGTTCATCAGCTTTGACGTGATTCGTCGCTGGCTCATCGCGAGCGGCTACGAGGTCACGTTCGCCCAGAACCTCACCGATGTCGATGACAAGATCATCAAGCGCGCCAACGAGCAGGGCCGCACTGCCGCCGAGGTCGCGACGGAGTTCTCCGACAAGTTCATCGGCGTCATGCGCGCCGCCAACGTGCTCGATCCCGATGTGCGCCCCCGCGCCACCAAGGAGATCGGTCCCATGATCGCCATGATCAAGACGCTCATCGAGCAGGGCCACGCTTACGCCGCCGATAACGGCGACGTGTACTTTGCCGTGCGCAGCGATCCCAACTATGGTCAGGTCTCGGGCCGCAACATCGATGACCTTATGGTGGGTGCACGCATCGAGGAGAACGAGGACAAGAACGACCCGCTCGACTTTGCCCTGTGGAAGGCCGCCAAGCCCGGCGAGCCCAGCTGGCCGAGCCCCTGGGGCGAGGGCCGTCCCGGTTGGCACACCGAGTGCGCCGCCATGGTACACCGCTACCTGGGCACCCCGATTGACATCCACGGCGGCGGCTCCGACCTTGCCTTCCCGCATCACGAGAACGAGTGCGCCCAGGCCACCTGCGCCTGGCACCAGGGCTTCTCCAACACCTGGATGCACACGGGCATGCTGCTGGTTGACGGCGAGAAGATGTCCAAGTCGCTCGGAAACTTCTTTACGCTGGCCGAGGTGCTCGAGCAGCACTCTGCCGCGGCCCTGCGCCTGTTGATGCTGCAGACGAGCTATCGCTCGCCGCTCGACTTCTCCTGGGAGCGCCTGGAGGGTGCCGAGAACTCGCTCACGCGTATCGCCGGTACGGTCGAGAACCTGCGCTGGGCCGCGAACCATGCGACGGCCGATGCCGATGAGGCAGCATCCGAGGCGTTTGCCGCCAAGGCCGCCGAGACCCGTGCCACCTTTAAGGAGTGCATGGACGACGACTTTAACACTGCCGGTGCCATGGGTGCTGTCTTTGGCTTTGTGACCGAGTGCAACCAGTACTTGGAGCAGGCGGGCGATGCTGCCGACAAGGCCGCTGCGCTTGCTGCCGCCGATACGCTGGTTGAGCTGCTCGACACATTTGGCGTTGAGCTTCCCGAGCCCAAGGTCGAGCTGCCGCTGGCCCTGCTGGCCGTTGCCGCCGGCCTGGTCGCCTACACGGGCGACGACGTGGACGAGGCCGCTGCCAAGATTCTCGAGGCCCGCGCCGAGGCCCGCGCCGCCAAGAACTGGGATCTGGCAGATGCCATCCGCGATCAGCTCAAGGACCTCGGGCTGACGATCGAGGATACTGCCGCGGGCACCCGTATTAAGACTCTCTAATCCCCGCGGGTTTTCCAAGCACCCGACCTTGCCGTTCAAACCGTCGCTCGCGTACTCAGGTACGCGTCGCTCCTCTTTCACGGCCATCTCGGACACTTGGAAAACCCGTGCCGACCGCCCGAGCCACGGCACCTTGCCTTTCAATCGTCGGGCATGACCTCAAGGTCTATGCCCTCCTCTTTCAAGGCAATCTGCCGCACCTCGGGCGGTCGGTCTATTTGTTTCGTTTGATAGTTGTATTTAGGAGGTCGCTTTATGGCCGACAATCGCAAGCGTGCGCCTCGTGGTGGCAAACAGGCTGCTTCTGGCGCCCGATTCGCCGCAATGACCGCGCTGCCGCTTCCAAGGGCCAGCGCGAGCGCTCCCAAGCCCAGGCTGCGCGTCCGCAGCGAGATCGTAACCGCGACACTGTCCAGGCTCCCAAGGGCGAGTTTATCGAAGGTCGTCGTGCTGCCGCCGAGGCGCTGCGCACTGGTTTTCCCATCAAGTGCGCGCTCATCGCCGAGGGCGGGGAGCGCGATGCTGCTTTGTCTCGTCTGGTCGATGACCTCAACGCCGCGGGTGTCCGCATTAAGTATGTGCCGCGCGCGCAGCTCGATGTGCTGTCGAGCCATGGCGCTCACCAGGGTATTGCGCTCGAGGTGGGAAATTTCCCCTATGCTGATGTCGCCGATATCCTCGATCGCGCGGGTGACGGACCGGCGCTCGTCGTCGTGCTCGACCATGTGACCGACGATGGCAACTTTGGTGCGATCGTGCGCTCCGCCGAGGTCGTGGGCGCGGCGGGCGTCATCATTGCAAACAAGCGCGCCGCCGGTGTGACCGTGGGCAGCTACAAGACCTCTGCTGGTGCCGTCATGCACCTGCCCATCGCGCAGGTTCCCAATATCGCTCGTGCGCTCGATGATCTCAAGGCCGCCGGCTTTTGGGTGGGCGGTGCTTCCGAGCACGCCGAGGGCAGCTGCTGGGATGCTCCCTTCGAGGGCCGCGTTGCGCTCGTCATGGGCTCCGAGGGCGACGGCATCTCGCGCCTGGTGCTCGAGAAATGCGACTTTTTGACCAAGCTTCCCCAGCGCGGCATGACCGAGAGTCTCAATGTGGCCCAGGCGACCACCGCGCTGTGCTTTGAGTGGCTGCGCCGCAATGCCGGCGAGCTCATGGGGGAGGAGTAGCGCATGTCCAAGAAGAACCGCGCCAAGTCCAAGGCCAAGCGCTTTGGCGAGGGCTCGGCCAAGCCAATTGTTTCGGCCGCGACCTATGGCGTGGGCGGCAATGCGTTTGCGCAGGCTATCGCCGATCCGGTCTCGACGGTGCACTCCAATAAGCCCGAGCTGCTGGTGGTCGACGGCTACAACGTGATTCACTGCACGCCGCGTTACGAAAAGCTCATGTACGACCATTCCGACGATCCGTATTCCAGCGACGTCCACGATATGGCTCGTACTGCGCTCATCAACGATGTCGCGGCGTTTGCCCAGGGCCGTTACGAGGCCGTGATCGTGTTCGACGGCGCGGGCAACATCTCCAGCGAGCGCCCCAACCTGCCGGCCCGCGGCGTGCGCATCGAGTTTTCGCCGACGGGCGTCTCTGCCGATACCGTGGTGCAGAAGCTCTGCATCGAGGCGCGCGAGGAAGGTCGCGCGTGCTCCGTGGTGTCGAGCGACGGCACGATCCAGGCCGTCGTCATGGGCAAGGGCGTCACGCGCATCTCGAGCCGCATGCTGGTGGACGAGATCAAACAGATCGATAACGACGTTCACGAGGCAGAGGAAGCCCCGCAGATCAAGATGACTTTGGGCAGTCGCCTGAGCCCCGATGCCCTGGCCAAGCTCAAGGCCCTTCGCGGGAGGTAGGGGATTGTCCATAGAGACCCGTTTCCCAATTGGCCAGCCCGTTGATTTGTAATCAACGGGCTGCGGGTTACCGTCGCCAAAACGAATAGTTTTTGGTTTTGGCGAACGGATAAAACTATTCGTTCTGGCGAATAGTTTTGAGATGTGGTCGGGTGAAGGGCCTGTTGCGCCTCGTCCGCAATTCCTTTATTCTTAACTGGCTTCGCGCGAAAGCGCCAAGTGTGCCAGTGTGGCGCAACGGTAGCGCAACTGATTTGTAATCAGTGGGTTGCAGGTTCGATTCCTGTCACTGGCTCCATGAGAGTTTCGGGCTCTGTTCCCTTGTGGGACAGGGCCCGTTTCTATTTATGTTGACATGTCAGCGGGTTTGACTCCCATCAAGCTTCAGGTTTGTCTCGATCTATAACACGGGCGGGCTGAAAACCCTCCTTATAGTTACAGATCGAGACATTGCCAAGGGACGGCCGATAACATCTCGATCTGTAACACGAAGAAGCTGAAAACCGTTCTTACTGTTACAGAATGAGACGTAAGCTGGGGTCTCTGCGTAATATCTCGATCTGTAACAGATAGGGGAGAAAATGTTCTCTAAATGTTACAGATCGAGACAAAGGCGGGGGCGAACCCAGCCGTTCACCTTGGGCGTGGATTATCGGACGAACGAGCGTGGAAAATCTGCCACTTTGGCCTTGGGGACACGCCAAAAGTGGGAGATTATCCACGCTCAATTTCAAACGGAAGAAAATCCACGCTCGATCGATCCAGGGAAGCCCGATCTCAACCTATATATAGGTGCAAATGAGTCGTTATCGAAGGGATGTTCTGCAGGCTCACTCCACTACGACAAAGTATTCCCTCGTGAAATGTCACCGCTACATGCAAATCCGCCATCCTTCATATCTAAACTCAACAAAACAGCAGGTCACGGCTATATAGATACGCCCGGCACCGTGTATCTAGAGGTTTTCGTTGACAGCCCCCAAGGTTGCATCGTATTATCTTTTTCGTTCGCGGGGGCGGCGGTCCAAAAGACCAAAGGACCTGCGGATACTTGAACGATTGGGAGTTTGCCCGAGTGGTTAATGGGGACGGGCTGTAAACCCGTTGGCTCTGCCTACATAGGTTCGAATCCTATAGCTCCCACCCGTCAAGTGCCTGTATAGCTCAGTCGGTAGAGCACTTCGTTGGTAACGAAGAGGTCACCAGTTCAAGTCTGGTTGCAGGCTCCATCCGGCGGTGTAGCTCAGTTGGTTAGAGCACACGGTTCATACCCGTGGCGTCACTGGTTCGAATCCAGTCACCGCTACCATAGGTAACACGGTGGCTTCTCAATAGTATGTTGAGAGGCCACTATGGTATAAAGGCAAAGTCCCGTCCGGGGACGACCTGTTTAGAGGAGGGCTTTATGGCCAAAGAGAAGTTTGAGCGCACTAAGCCGCATGTTAACATCGGCACCATTGGTCACGTCGACCACGGCAAGACCACGCTGACCGCTGCCATCACCAAGGTTCTCTCCGAGACCGAGGGCTGCAAGGCTGACTTCACTGCGTTCGAGAACATCGACAAGGCTCCCGAGGAGCGCGAGCGCGGCATTACGATCTCCGTCTCCCACGTCGAGTACGAGACCGCTGCTCGTCACTATGCTCACGTTGACTGCCCGGGCCACGCTGACTACGTCAAGAACATGATCACCGGTGCTGCTCAGATGGACGGCGCTATCCTGGTCATCGCCGCTACCGACGGCCCCATGGCTCAGACCCGCGAGCACATCCTGCTCGCCCGTCAGGTCGGCGTTCCCTACATCGTCGTCTTCCTGAACAAGTGCGACATGGTCGACGATGACGAGCTCATCGACCTCGTCGAGATGGAGACCCGTGAGCTCCTCTCCGAGTACGATTTCCCCGGCGACGACATCCCCGTCATCCGTGGTTCCGCTCTGGGCGCTCTCGAGGGCGACGCCAAGTGGATGGACGCCATTCGCGAGCTCATGAACGCCGTCGACGAGTACATCCCGACGCCTGCTCGTAACAACGACCTCCCCTTCCTGATGGCCGTTGAGGACGTTATGACCATCTCCGGCCGTGGTACCGTTGCTACCGGCCGTGTCGAGCGCGGTGAGCTCAAGCTCAACGAGCCCGTCGAGATCGTCGGCATCAAGGATACCCAGAACACCGTTGTTACCGGTATCGAGATGTTCCGTAAGTCCATGGACTTCTGCGAGGCTGGCGACAACGTCGGTCTGCTGCTCCGCGGCATTAAGCGCGAGGACATCGAGCGCGGCCAGGTTCTCTGCAAGCCCGGTTCGGTTACCCCGCACACCAAGTTCACCGGCGAGATCTACGTTCTGACCAAGGAGGAGGGCGGCCGTCACACCCCGTTCTTCGATGGTTATCGTCCTCAGTTCTACTTCCGTACCACCGACGTTACCGGTACGGTCAAGCTCCCCGAGGGCACCGAGATGGCTATGCCTGGTGACCACATCACCATCGAGGGCGACCTCATCCACCCGATCGCCATGGAGGAGGGCCTGCGCTTCGCTATCCGCGAGGGTGGCCACACCGTCGGTTCGGGCATCGTCTCCACGATCATTGAGTAAATTAGCCCTTTGATATAGCTGACTTAGAGAACCCGGCACTTATATGGGTGCCGGGTTCTTTTCTGCAATGGATGTTGAGCCGTTGCTGGTGTCGAGAGGATCGATAATGGTCCTGGATGCACCGTCGATTAGCTCTCGATGGCTTCATTGATGTGTTCCAAATATGAATGGATCCACCGAGAACCAATTGACTCGAGGTTTTCATTGACAGCACTTACGTGGAGCTGATAAAGTAACAACTCGTGCCCGTACGGGGCGGAAATGAAAGGTTCAGGATACATGCGTACTCTAGTTACTCTTGCGTGCACTGAGTGCAAGCGCCGCAACTATACGACCACCAAGAACAAGTCGACCATGCCTGATCGTATGGAGATCAAGAAGTATTGCCCCTGGTGCCGTCACCACACGCTGCACAAAGAGACTCGCTAGTCTCTAGTCACATACGCCAGTAGTTCAATTGGTAGAGCATCGGTCTCCAAAACCGAGTGTTGAGGGTTCGAGTCCTTCCTGGCGTGCCAGTCATTATTCCGTAAGCTCCCACTTGGGGGCTTACGGTTTACTCATGTATAAGCGCATTGCGCGGAGGTAACCCAAATGGCCAACAAGAAGAACAAGAAGAAGGCACAGCAGCCGGCACCTGCCAACAACGCTGCCGCCAACTCCAAGGTTGAGGCCAAGAAGGCCGTTGCCAAGAAGAACGAGAAGGCTGCGAAGTCCAAGAAGAACGAGAAGCCTGGATTCTTCGCCCGCACCAAGAAGTATTTCGCTTCGGTCAAGTCCGAGATGAAGCGTGTCACGTGGCCCGATAAGAAGGAGCTCGTGAACTACTCGGTCGTCGTTTGCGCTTCTCTGATCGTCGTCGGCGTCGTCATCGCTCTGCTCGATGCTGGCTTTGGCGAGGCTCTTGCTCTGTTCTCTGGATTGAGGGGCTAAACCATGTCTAAGCGTTGGTACGTCGTTCACACTTACTCTGGATACGAGAACCGCGTTAAGTCCGATCTCGAACATCGCATCGAGACCATGGGCATGCAGGACCGTATCTTTGATATCGAGATTCCTATGGAGCGCGTCACCGAGATTAAAGAGGGCGGCAAGCGCGAGACCAAGGATTCCAAGATCTTCCCGGGTTATGTCCTGGTCCGCATGGAGATGGATGACGATGCATGGACGTGCGTTCGCAACACGCCCGGCGTCACCGGTTTCCTGGGCGGCAACGGCAAGCCCGCTCCGCTTTCCCGCGACGAGTACAACAAGATGACTCGTCGTCCCGGTAAGGGCGATTCGCCCAAGCGCACCTCGGTTGATATTCAGGTCGGCACGTCCGTCCGCGTCACCGATGGCCCGCTTACCGACTTTGATGGCAAGGTCTCCGAGGTTAACACCGAAGCTGGCAAGCTCAAGGTCACGCTGATGATCTTTGGCCGCGAGACGCCGGTCGAGCTCGACTTTAACCAGGTCGCTGTCATCGCTTAAGTTTTCGTCCGTTCGCGCGAGCGTGCTTCTTCTGTGACTGCTCATCTCAGGAGTGCTTCTAACACGTGCGTGCTTACGATATAGCAAGTACTTCACACTCGTGATTCGAAAGGAATGACCATGGCTGAGAAGAAGGTTGCCAACGTCATTAAGCTCCAGATTCCTGCTGGTGCCGCTAACCCCGCTCCTCCCGTCGGCCCCGCCCTGGGCGCTGCTGGCGTGAACATCATGCAGTTCTGCCAGGCTTTTAACGCCGAGACGCAGGACAAGAAGGGCGACATCATCCCCGTTGAGATCTCTGTCTACGAGGATAAGTCCTTCTCCTTCATCACCAAGACCCCGCCGGCGGCTCACCTCATCAAGAAGGAGCTGAACCTCAAGTCTGGTTCCGCTAAGCCCCAGGCCGATAAGGTCGGTCAGCTCTCCCAGGAGCAGCTCACCAAGATCGCCGAGATCAAGATGCCGGACCTCAATGCCAACGACATTGACGCCGCCAAGAAGATCATCGCCGGTACCGCCCGTTCCATGGGCGTCACCATCGCTGAGTAGCGATTTCTTTAGGTAATGACGGGTGCTCCGACCGGGGCGCCCGTTATATGTGTGCAATAGGGCACACGATACGATGTGGGAGGGCTCACGCCCGTTTAACCACAGGAGGTAATGCACATGGCTAAGCATGGTAAGAGCTATAACGCCGCTGCCGAGAAGATCGACCGCGCCACGCTCTACACCCCCCTTCAGGCTGCCAAGCTCATCAAGGAGCTCGACACCGCCAAGTTCGACGAGACCGTCGAGGCCCACTTCCGTCTGGGCATCGATACTCGTAAGGCTGACCAGAACATCCGTGGTTCCATCTCCCTGCCCCACGGCACCGGCAAGACCGTTCGTGTTGCCGTCTTCGCCGAGGGCGAGAAGGCCCGCGAGGCCGAGGCTGCCGGCGCCGACATCATCGGTTCCGACGAGCTCGTCGCCCAGATCCAGAAGGGCGAGATCAACTTCGACGCCGCTATCGCTACGCCGAACATGATGGCCAAGGTCGGCCGCATCGGTAAGATCCTCGGTCCCCGTGGCCTCATGCCGAACCCCAAGCTCGGCACCGTGACCATGGACGTCGCCAAGATGGTCTCCGAGCTCAAGGCTGGCCGCGTTGAGTACCGCGCCGACCGTTACGGCATCTGCCACGTGCCCCTGGGCAAGAAGTCCTTCTCTGAGCAGCAGCTCGTTGAGAACTACGCTGCCCTGTACACCGAGATCCTGCGCGTCAAGCCCTCTTCTGCTAAGGGCAAGTACGTCAAGTCCATCTCCGTGTCTTCCACCATGGGCCCTGGCGTCAAGGTCGATCCCGCTATCCAGCGCGACTTCCTGGCTGAGTAACTAACAGTTACTGCCCGAGCAAAGCAAGCATTGCTAAAGAGACCCGGTTCTGCCTCGTGCAGGACCGGGTCTCTTGCTTTTGAGTCAACGAAACCACCACGAAGGGGACAGGCACCCTTGTGGTGGTTTTACTTGTGTTGTACTTTAGCGCGATGTAGTACTACCCGAGGCCGAAGGGAGCCCAACATGTTTAAGAACACGCAACAGCTCCTAGGCCTAGCGCTACTAGATTGGATAGCGCGCTAGGGTTGTAATCTCGCTATAACGATTTGTTGTACCCGGGTGCGCTATCGTCTGCCGCTTTCAGGCGTGATGAGCGACACGGGTATTTTTCTATCTCTAGGCCTTCTCTCTCTCCTGAAAGCCATCTGTCATAAAACGGTCAATCAGGAGGAACATATAAGCCGCAAAATCACAATCTTTGACGCCACCCTGTGCGACGGTGAGCAGTCGCCGGGCGCCAGCATGAATACCGAGGAAAAGCTCTTCATCGCCCGCCAGCTGGTGCGCATGAACGTGGACGTTATCGAGGCGGGCTTTCCCATCTCGAGTCCTGGTGACTTTCGCTCCGTACAGGAGATTGGCAAGATTGCGGGCGACCGATGCACGGTATGCGGCCTGACGTGCGCTGTCGACAGGGATATCGAAGTGACTGCAGAGGCGCTCAAAACGGCCCAGAGGCCCCGTATCCATACAGGGCTGGGTGTGAGCACCAGTCACCTGCGCGACAAGCTCCATATGACTGAGGAAAGGGCAATTGAGTGAGCGATCCATGCCGTCAAACATGCTCGCAAGTTCGTTGACGATGTTGAGTTTTATGCCGAGGATGCCGGCCGCTCCGATCAGGAGTTTCTGGTGCGCATTATCGAGGCGGCCGTAAAGGCCGGTGCCACGGTCGTGAACATCCCCGATACGATGGGCTACAACATGCCGTGGGACTTTGGCGCCCGCATCCGTGACCTGCGCGGGCGCTGCGGGTGCGGCCGGTCAGCGTGCGGTCGACGTGATGGAGTATCGCGAGTACGAGATTGAGCGCATTGCGCGCCAGGCATTTGAGGCGGCGCGCAAACGTCGCGGCAAGGTGACGAGCGTTGATAAGCGCAACGTGCTGGAGACGAGCCGCATGTGGCGCGAGATCGTGCATCGCGTGCAAGACGAGGAGTACTCCGACGTGGAGCTTGAGGACCTGCTCGTCGACAACGCCGCCATGCAGCTCATCAGTCGACCGGCAGACTTTGACGTCGTGGTGACGGAGAACATGTTCGGCGACATCCTGTCCGATGAGGCGGCTCAGATTACCGGATCGCTCGGTATGCTTGCCTCTGCCTCGCTGGATGATGGCGTATCGCTGTTTGGGCCGAGCGCTGGCAGCGCTCCTGACATCGCGGGGCTCGGCGTGGCCAATCCGCTGGCTCAAATCTTGTCGGTGGCGATGCTGCTGACCTACGCGCTCGACATGGGCGAGCAAGCCGCGTGGATCGAGAGCGCCGTGGCGCGCGTGCTCGACGAGGGCTGGCGCACCCGTGACATCGCCGATGTCAACACCCCGGCAGATAAGATCCTCGGCACCACGACGATGGGCGACAAGGTCGTCGCCGCGCTGTAGGCGATGCCGATTCAAGCTGTCAAATATCTCAATCTGTAACATCTAAGGGGCAAAATCGTTCCTACCTGTTACAGATTGAGATTTTCGGCTGAGCATCCGTGGTCTGTCTCGATCTGTAACAGCTAACCGATTATTTGGGCCCTACCTGTTACAGATTGAGACAAACCGTTGGGACAGGTCGGACGAGTCAGCAAAACCACCACAAAGGTGCCGGTGAACTGCCTCCCATTTCTTGGACATCGGGAAATGGGAGGTTTTCCATGAGTATA
>URNQ01000015.1 GCA_900549245.1 uncultured Collinsella sp. | reverse complement strand
GATTAATGGATGGAAACGGATGTTCTATCGGGACACACATTTTGTCCTATAAGCCTCTTTTTATTGGGGCGGCTTCTTTTTGGACCACCATAAAGGTGCCTGTCCGGCGGGTTCTTATTTCGATGGGGTCCAGGTTATTTCATCGTCAAATAGCCAAGTGCGTGCTGAGCTGCTGTCGCGCGCTGTCTGCGGATCGGGCTCGCAGGTTTGTTCGTAGGCATCCTCGGTACACCGATCCATAAAATTGACGACTGCCGTCTGATCGCCCGCCATGACGTAGATCACGTTGCCATCCGAGATATAGACTCCCGGCCCTTCGTTGTCCACGTAGCCGGGGTCGTATGAAACGCTGCACAGTCTACTCCCGTTTGCCGCATCGAGTTCAAGGGTCGAATGATACCCGCCATTCATTTGGCCTTTCTTGGCTCGATATATTGCGGCGCCGTACCATCGATTAAACGTCTTGCCTTTGAGTAAATTGGTTGCCTTGCCGATAAGCTGCTCATCTTGGGTATAGCGCGTGGCCCCAAGTTCGATTCGGGGATAGTTACTGACCCCAAGCGCTGCGGGCGTACCGTCAAAATCGACGGTGATTGAATCGGGTTTGACGATATCGGTGAGGATTTCGATGGGGTAGCTTACGGTTTCAACCGCCGCCTGCGTTGCCGAGGCAGGGAGAAATGCGAGATAGATAATGCCTACGCCGACTGCGGTAATTGCAAACGCTAAGACGAGCAGGCCGATATAGGTGGATCGTTTCACGGCGGGCACCTCGCAAACAGTATGCATTCATTAAGATAAATGATACCAGCTTACGACAATATTCAAAAGAAAGCGATCGTTCGAAATGACGGGGCTAAAAGGCCCTATTGGGCTTCGATTTGATCTCTAATAGGAGTATTTGCCTCCCCTCGTTCTGGGCGAGAGGTCAATAATTGAGTTCACGAGTTTTGCGCAATACTGTTCTCACTAAACTCGCTATTTTCACTATAAGCACTATAAAAACGACAGGGACGATGACGAGAACGTTGTGGCGTACGATAGCCAAGCCGTTTAAGCCAGCACCCATGTCTTGAATCTCCATCAATATCTGTGCGAACGGGCTATCGTTGGTCCTCGATTTCGTCGCTGTGTTCTCGTTGGGTCTTGGGATCGCCAAACGTAGACTGGGCTTGATGTCGCCTCTTTTAATCGGGGTTGATTCTTCTCTGGACCACCACAAAGGGGACGGGCACCTTTGTGGTGGTTCTTGGTTTGTCTCGATCTGTAACATCTTGGCCGCTAAAAGTGGGCCTGGTGTTACAGATTTAGATTTTCGATTCGGGTGTCTTCGGTTTGTCTCGATCTGTAACAGTTAGACCCTAATTTGCCGAGTAGATGTTACAGATTGAGACAAACGGTTGCCGCTGGTCATTTCATCTCGATCTGTAACATCTAGGATCAAAAATGGCTGCTAGATGTTACAGGTCGAGCCGGTAGTGCGCCGGGGCAGCGGCGGGCCGATATCTCAGTGCCCTATCCTTCAATCACTCAGAAAATCTTATATATAGAGACTTAGATTTGTGTATAAGATCGTGCAAAGCTGGCAACAATACATCTCGAACAACGTGAAGCCGCCCCGTAGGGCGGCCGCCCCAAGAGAGGTGATTCCATGAGAATCGATAAGCTAGCAATGACGTCGCGCGAGGCGCTGCAGACCGCCATGAGCACGGCTGCTGACGCGCAGGCCGGCGCGGTGGAGCCGATTCACCTGCTGTCCGCCCTGCTCGGTGCCGGCGAGCGCAATATCTCCGTGATTATCGAGCGCATTGGAGCCGATCCGGCACAGCTCGCACGCTCCACGCAGGATGCCATCGACCGCGCGCCCAAGGTTTCGGGCGAGGGCCAGCAGATGGGTCTTTCCAACGAGCTCGTCCGCGTCATCGAGAAGGCCGAGAAAAAGGCCACCAAGATGGGCGACAGCTTTGTGGTGACCGAGCATCTGCTTATGGCGCTTGCCGAGGACAAGGGCGAGGCGGGCCGCGTGCTGCGCGACGCCGGCGTTACCAAGGAGCGCATCGAGCAGGTCTACGAGGAGCTGCGCGGCGATGACCGTGTGACGTCTGCCGAGGACAAGACCCAGTTTGAGGCCCTGGAGCAGTACGGCCGCAACATCTGCGACCTCGCTCGCGCCGGCAAGCTCGACCCGGTCATCGGCCGTACCGACGAGATCCGCCGTACCATTCAGGTCCTGTCCCGCCGCACCAAGAACAACCCCGTGCTCATCGGCGAACCGGGCGTCGGCAAGACGGCCATCGTCGAGGGTATCGCCCAGCGTATCGTGGCCGGCGACGTGCCGAGCACCCTGCGCGACCGCGACCTCATCGAGCTCGACATGAGCGCGCTGGTCGCCGGCGCCAAGTACCGCGGCGAGTTCGAGGACCGCTTGAAGGCCGTGCTCAAGGAAGTACAAAAATCCGAGGGTAAGGTTGTCCTGTTCATCGATGAGCTCCACACCATCGTGGGCGCGGGTGCCACCGAGGGCTCAATGGATGCCGGCAACATCCTCAAGCCGGCGCTCGCCCGTGGCGACTTGCACGCAATCGGCGCGACTACGCTCGACGAGTACCGCAAGTACATCGAGAAGGATGCGGCGCTCGCCCGTCGTTTCCAGACCGTTATGGTGAGCGAGCCTACCGTCGAGGACACCATCTCCATCCTGCGTGGCCTCAAGGAGAAGTACGAGATCTTCCACGGCGTGCACATCACCGATGGCGCGCTCGTGGCGGCCGCCGACCTCTCCGATCGCTACATCGCCGACCGCTTCCTGCCCGACAAGGCCATCGACTTGGTCGATGAGGCCGCAAGCCGCCTGCGCATGGAACTCGACAGCATGCCGGTCGAGATCGACGCCACCACGCGTCAGCTCACCCAGCTGCAGATCGAGGAACAGGCGCTCATGAAGGAGACCGACGACGCCTCCAAGGAGCGTCTGGAGGCCCTGCGCCAGGAGATTGCCGAGGTCCAAGAAAAGCTCAACGTGCAAAAGGCCGGCTGGCTCAACCAGAAGAACGCCATCGACCACGTGCAGGAGCTCAAGGGGCAGCTCGACGAGGCCAGAAGCGAAGAGGAGCGCGCGACGCGCAACGGCGACCTGGGCCGTGCGTCCGAGCTGCGCTACTCCGTGATTCCGGGTTTGCAGCAGCAGATTCAGGATTCCGAGGCTGCGCTCGAGGCACAAAAGCAGCAGGACGGCGAGGGCCTCAACGAGCAGGTGACCTCCGATGAGATCGCCGAGGTCGTGAGTGCCTGGACCGGCGTGCCCGTGTCCAAGATGATGCAGGGCGAGCTCGACAAGCTCAAGGGCCTGGAGGGCGAGCTGCATAAGCGCGTCATCGGTCAGGACGAGGCCGTCTCCGCCGTCGCCGCAGCTGTGCGCCGCAGCCGCGCGGGCCTCTCCGATCCGGACAAGCCCATCGGCAGCTTCTTCTTCTTGGGCCCCACCGGCGTGGGCAAGACCGAGCTCGCCAAGGCGCTGGCCGAGTGCCTGTTCGACGACGAGCGCGCACTTGTGCGTATCGACATGTCCGAGTACATGGAGAAGTTCAGCGTCCAGCGTCTGATCGGTGCGCCCCCGGGATACGTGGGTTACGACGAGGGTGGTCAGCTTACCGAGGCTGTGCGCCGTCGTCCGTACTCCGTGATCTTGCTCGACGAGATGGAGAAGGCCCATCCGGATGTCTTTAACGTGCTGTTGCAGGTGCTTGACGACGGTCGTCTGACCGATGGCCAGGGTCGCCAGGTGTCCTTCAAGAACACGATCATCATCATGACGTCTAACGTGGGCTCCAAGGCTATCGCCGATCTGTCCGGCAAGGACGAGGAGGAGATGCGCCATCAGGTCGACGCCGCCATGGCTCAGACCTTCCGCCCCGAGTTCCTCAACCGTATCGACGATATCGTGGTGTTCCATCCGCTCGGCATGGCGCAGATTGAAAAGATCGTCGACATCCAGCTCGCCGACGTCCGCGCGCGTCTG
Organism: uncultured Collinsella sp.; assembly: GCA_900549245.1. Lineage (GTDB taxonomy): Bacteria > Actinomycetota > Coriobacteriia > Coriobacteriales > Coriobacteriaceae > Collinsella. The sequence continues at coordinate 12,967 of URNQ01000015.1, read as the reverse complement.
GCCAAGGAGCGCATGACGCTTGCCATCACCCCGGCGGCCAAGCAGATGCTCGCCGTGGGCGGCTTGGACCCGGTCTTTGGCGCCCGTCCGCTCAAGCGTCTGGTTCAGCGCGAGGTCGTGGATGCCATCGCCGCCGCTATCATCGACGGCAGGGTGCGCGAGGGAGATCAGGTGACGGTCGATGCCGACAAGGACGGCGGCTTTACCGTCGTGTGTGACAACACGCCGGCGGCCACCTACGAGGTTCCCGACGCCGAGTAGACTTTTGGGGTATGCCTTAAAATCTACCAGCCGTCTCTAAACGCCAAGGGCGGCGGATCCAATTGGGTCCGCCGCCCTTTTTCGTGCGACAATCGATGATGTTGAACGGATGCGATGCAAGGAGCTATGCAGATGAAAGACGAGATCAAGACAAGCGCGCCGGCGACCGATGCCGCACCCGCCGCACCCAAGCCTGCGCCTAAGCCGGCACCCAAGCCGCGCGACCCCTACATCCGTGCCGAGAACGAGGACGACGACGGCTACGATCCCTACAGCGACCGACGCCCCGAGCGCGAGCCGATGTTCGAAGCCGACCCCTGGCGCTAGTTGCATCAAGTAGCTAATTTGGCGATGATTTTCTGGGACGGGGTAGTCAAAAAAGTCCCGTCCCAAATCGACTGTCCAGGGAGTCGCATTCGAGCTTGGTTGTCCTCTCAGCCACTCGGCATCCTTCGAGCAGTAATAGTGAAAAAACTTGCTTAAGTGTTAATCAAGTCAGATATTATCTTGCTCTCTAATTAATCAAGAATCGCTATAATTTTGATTAGCTAGAGAGCAAGATTGGAGAATCATGGCATTCAACGACTTGATCGCCCAGAAAATAAAGGACTTTGAACAGCAGGGGGTTCCGCAGGTCTTTGAGCGAGACCTTGATCTAGGAAACCCACAGGAGCCAAAGCGCGACAACATCGTAAATGTGATTGTGGGGGCCCGCCGTTGTGGAAAGACGTATCGCCTGTATCAGGAGATGCGGCGGCTTCAGAGCCGGGGCGTCGAGCTTGACCGGATGCTTTACTTCAATTTTGAGGATGAGCGCTTGCGCCCGTATGAGCCATCGCTGCTGGCGGACGTGCTCGACACGTTCTATGCGCTGTATCCTGCTGCTCGAACCGAGGGCGCTTACATTTTCTTTGACGAGATCCAGGAAATTCCCGAATGGGGTGCGTTTCTGCGGCGTGTAGTCGATACGGAGAAAGCGACCGTCTATGTGACGGGATCTTCTTCCAAGATGCTGTCCTCAGAACTTAAGAGCGAGTTCAGGGGTCGTTCTCTTGTGCGAGAGCTTTTTCCGTTGAGTTTTTCGGAATACGTTCGATATAAGACGGGGAGCGTTCCCGAGCCAGATGCGACCTTTTCCCCGAGCGATGCAGCGCTGCTTCGACATCATCTGATCGGGTATCTTGAACGAGGGGGATTCATTGCGACACTTGAGCAGACGCCTGCAGACGCGATTCAGCTGCTACAGGAATATGCTTCGCGAACGGTCGCCATGGACGTCGTTGAACGTTACGACGTCAAGAACCCTCGCCTGGCATCGCTGTTCTTGACGCGGTGTATGGCATCTTCGGGACGAGAGCTGTCAGTGAACAAAGTGTACAACGAGTTCAAGAGCAGACAGATACCCGTCAGTCGTAATTCGCTCAGCGATTTACTTGAGTATTATGAGGACGCCTACCTGTTATTTTCTGTGCCGGAGTTCACGCGTTCACTGGCAAACAACATGCGGTCTGCGTCTAAGGTCTACGCTGTCGACCCTGCGATGTTTGGAGCATTCTCTCCCGCATCGGCATTGGACCAGGGCCAGAGGCTCGAGACCGCAGTGTTCAATGCGCTAAGAAGAAGGACTCCCGCGGTGAGGACCGGCTCGGTCTGCCGCCTGCTAATCAAAGAGAAGAGCAAAAGCCATGAGGTGGACTTTGTGGCTGGGGACGCGCTTCTCATGCGGGCTTATAGCCTGATTCAGGTGAGTACGGATATGGCAAGTGAGAAAACGCGCGAGCGCGAAATTGCCGCGCTTGATGCCTCGATGGCCCAGTTTGATCTTGGCGAGTCGGCAATCGTTACCATGGATGAACAGACCGATATTCCATGCGAGCACGGTGTGGTACACGTTACGCCCGCATGGAAGTGGCTCCTTGCCTAATCATCTATGGACCTGTGGGGTCAGGACTTCCTGGCTCCTTCATCACGGTTGGGGAGCACCTTGCTGCGCCAGGCTAGTCCTGGGCTTTGATACTCGGCAGCAGGATCTGCGCGAGGTAGTCGGTCTCAAGTTTGGTCGCGGCGTCTGCCTTGCCGTCTTTGCCGACCAGTACGTTCTTGATCTGGCTATAGGTGTAGCGGTTACCGGTCGTGAGCTCGACAAGCTCAATGGCCGTGTCCATGGGGTAGGTTGACACGGGATTCTGCGTCCGTCCGTTGATGGTCTGGGGCACCACGTACGGATAGACGGGGCCGCTGGCGTAGACGGTATAACCGTTGCCTAGATTGGCCGCACCCAAAACCGTATCGCCCTCATCGGGCGTAAAGCTCTCGCCCTCGCGCACCGCGACGAGCGTCACAATCGGCGTATCGCTGTCGCCGGCAAGATAGATGCATAGCGTGCTGCCATTTTGCCAAGTCTCGACCTTGCCGTACCACTCGACGGGGATATCGAGCTGGTAGAGGTCGGTTGCCTTGTGGCGAGCGTCAGCATCGCGGGCTGCCTGTGCCTTTTGCGCGCTCACGGCATTGACGGCGGCGTCGCGCCGTGCGGTTGCCGCCTGCTGGAGCACTTTGGCAGCCGCGGCGGAGCTCGTGCCTCCCTCCTCGGCATACTTGGCGGCGGCATCGATCTGGTCGTCAGTCACCGTGTCGGCCGAAGGCACCTTGAGCTTAAAGGTGGCCTGGGCACTCAGATCCTGTCCGTCGCTCTTGATCGTGACCTGCGCCTTGGTGGTCGGCACGGTATAGACGGTGCCGTCGGACGCGATGGGGGAGGCGGCAATGGAGAGCGTGTAATCGCCGGGTAGCAGTTTGATGCCACGGCCGTGCTCGTCAACATAGAGCGTTTCGCTCACAGAAGAACCGTCGGAATCCTGCCCGCTCACCTGTACGGGAATCTTGGAGCCAGTTGAGCAGTCGAGGCCCGTGGCATGCACGCCAATCTGCACCGACATCATCGTGTGTGCACTGGCGGCGACAGCGGCAGCCTGCTCTTGCTGATATCCGTTCCAGGCAGCATAGCCTGCGCCGCCGGCGACGAGCGCGACGGCCACAACGCCAGCGACCATCAGATTGCGGCGCTTGGGCGACATCTTGCGATGACGAACCTCGGCCTCGCGTGCCGAGGGAACGGACGGCAGGGGAATATCGCCCATGGCGATGGTCTCGTCCACGGCAGGCGCGGAGCCTAAGCCAGGGAGCTCGCGGGTCAGCGAATCTTCGGCCGGCAAGCTGTCGAGCAAGATGGTTTCCTCGCTCGTGTCGGATTTGGGCTGGTCGTCGGCCTCGCATTCGGATTCCTCGTGCCTCGCCTCGTCTTCGGTGGGCGCGGCGCCATCGTCTTTTGCATCCTGATCATCGGGCTGCGCCTCGATTTCCGGCTCATCCTGCACATCAACGCTCGAATCGTCAAACGCAATCTCGGCCAGCGCGATCTGGTCTAGGCTCTCCAGGGCCTCGGCGCATGCTTCTGCATCTTGGGCCGCATCCTCTTGGCCCATCGTCTCATCATTCATATATCCCCCAAGCTCAATATCGGGACAACAATGTACCCAAAATTGGGGTCACATAGGGCTGTCAGGCGGTTGGAAATCTGATTTTATCTGTGCGAGAGGTTTTGAATGTGTGCGCGAATGGAATATGCGCGTGAATGCGCGCAACAACAAAAAGCCCCGGAAAGCGGGCGAATCGCTTTCCGGGGCTGCGCATGACGCGCGATTGCGGCATCGGCTAAGTTTGCCTACATCCAAATGTGGACGGGATAAATATGTTACTCGGCGTGCGCGTAATCAACCTTGGCACGGCGAGCGGTGGCCTTCTCCCAATCGCTGGTGCCCTCAAAGACATCCTGCTTGTAGGGATTGCGGCCGAGCTTCTTGGCGCGGTAGGCGATGTAGATGATCGCGGCGACGTTGGCGACCAGTGCGGCGATCGAGACCGCGGTAGCGGCGCCGGGGTCGAGCGTGGAGTGGGTCACAAAGATGGACTCCTCCTGGAAGTACGGGAACACCTGGGCAAACATGCACCAAATGGCCAGCGTAAAGGCGCGGTTCTGGATCCAGCCGCCCTTGTTCCAGATAAAGGCGGCGACGGTGGGCGCCAGCAGCAGCGCAAAGCCGCAGAACCAGGAGTGGGTGGGCAGGCAGTTGTAGGTGTAGCAGAAGTTCCAGATGTCGTAGGCGATGATGTAGACCCAGGTCATGTCGGGCCACAGCATGTCGGTCTTGTCCTCGGAGGCGTAGACGCTCCACCAACCGGTCATGCAGAAGATGTTGATGATACCGGCGATGCCGTTGAACACGTTGTTCCAGCCGGCCAACTGCGTAGCACCTTCGGAGGTGACCCAGGTGGACTCGCCCAGGACAAAGAAGTGATAGGCGCTCTCGAAGTCGGACACGACGGCGATCATGATGTTGATGGCGACGATCACAAACGGCCACGCGCGGAACCAGTGCGCCTTGCCGATCTTGCCCCACTGATACTTAATGGCGATGAAGCCCCAGCAACCGGCCAACGCCGCGTAGACCTTGGCGTAGTGGAACCAGCTGTTCTGGTACACATGGGTGGGGTTGGTGAGCGCCCACTCGGCACCCTGCGAAACGCCGACGGCGATGGCGACGCAGTAGATGGTCATGGCCAGCGGAGCCACGCCAAAGATGATGGCCGCGCCGAGCTTGGTGCGGCGGCCGACCTCGTTGAGCACGATCAGGCCGATAAAGACCATGGCCCAGCCGGCCCAGTGGATAAGGGTATCGCTACCCCAAACATCGAACAGCATGCTGCTCTCCTTTCACAAGCCCGCGGCCCCTCTTCCGATCGCGGGCAGTTTGGCCAAATGTCGTCAGTTCTGGGGCTTGCGCTCCGGATACTTGGCGGTATAGCCCTCGATGTGGAGTGTCGAGGCGATGATTTCCTTGACCGTCTCGTCGGGCACATCGGGGTGCGTGCGGATATACATCAACAGTCCCATGATGAGGGTGTAGAACGTCTCGTAGACATGGTCGATGCGTAGCTCATGATGGGCGACAAAATCCACCACGGTGGTGTCGCAGATATACTGCGCCACACGCTGGACCACGTTGTGCAAAAAGCCGCCGTAGAGCGCGCCACTGCTGGAGGTCAGGGTACTCGGCAGCTCGTGGCCGCTGGCGACCAGGCGCTTAAAGAGCGGGGCGACGGTGTCGAGCGCGCCCTCGATATCGCCAACCGTGCGGCTGGCATTCCACTGCTCGAACTCGGTAATGAAGCCGTCGATTGCCTCGTCCATGACGGCGGTGACGGCGGCGTCCATATCGGCAAAGTAGTGGTAGAACAGCGAGCGCGTGCAGCCGGCGCGTTTGGTCACGGCCGATACCGATAGGTGGGAAACGCCCAGCTCGGAGCTTACGGTGCGCACGGCATCGAGGATCTCGCGACGGCGTTCGTCGCCCGTCAGGCGCTTTGCCGCGCTGTCGGTTGCGGGGACGACGTTGGCCACAGAAGCGTTTGCTGTGTTTTCGCTCATGCGTTTGCCGCCTTTCATCCGTTTGAGCCCGACCGTTCGCCTAACAGTCTTGAATATTGTTGACGGTTCGTCAATACTGTTTTTGACACAATGTCAACAATAGCGGGTGAACGGCATGGGGGCATGCCCGGCCTGCAAAAAAGAGGGGTGCCGCGGTCTCGCCGGGCTGCGGCAAGAGAAGGGACAACCATGATTCTCAACGGACCGGGAATTAGCTACACCGAGCCCGATATCGGCGCGGAGTTCGTGCCGCCGCTGCCGGAGCATCCGCGCGAGGCCATCGTCAAACTGTGCGAGCATTGCACCAACCGCCTGCTGCATCGCGACGAGCTGCTGGGCTACGAGTACTGGTCGTTTGCCGAGGCCGCAACCGACGAGCAGGCCGAAGTGCTCTGCAAGATGAAGATGCGTCGTCCCTATACGCTGCCCGAGATGGTCAAGCTCACCGGCATGCCCGAGGCCGATATCGAGAAGATGCTCGACGACATGAGCTACACGGGTCTGCTCGAGTACAACTGGGAAAACCCCGAGCGCGCCAAGCAGTGGGTACTGCCCATGCTGGTGCCGGGTTCCGCCGAGTTCCTCAACATGCGCGTGAGCCAGCTCGAGGAGCATCCGGTCTATGCCAAGTTCTTTGAGCAGGCGTCCAAGGGGCCGCTGTCCCGCGCCACGCCGATGGTGCCGCCCGGAGGCGCCGGTATCGGCATGCACGTCATTCCGGTCGAGAAGGCCATCGACGCCGCAAGCACCTCGGTGCCTATTGAGCATATCGAGCATTGGCTCGACAAATACGAGGGTAAGTATGCCGCTAGCACCTGCAGCTGCCGCGCGAGCCGTCGCGTGATGGGTGAGGGCTGCGCCGACGACCCGGCCGATTGGTGCATCGCCGTGGGCGATATGGCCGACTACGTGGTCGAGACCGATCGTGGCCATTACGTGACCCGCGACGAGGTTTACGACATCTTGCGCCAGGCCGAGGACAACGGCTTTGTGCACCAGATCACCAACATTGACGGTGAGAACAAAATCTTCGCCATCTGCAACTGCAACGTCAACGTGTGCTACGCCCTGCGCACCTCGCAGCTGTTCAACACGCCCAACCTGTCGCGCTCGGCCTATGTCGCCAAGGTCGAGAAGGACAAGTGCGTGGCCTGCGGTCGCTGCGTTGAGGTGTGCCCGGCCGGCGCCGCCAAGCTGGGCCAGAAGCTCTGCAGCAAAAAGTCCGGCAGACAGGTGCCCGAGTATCCGCGCCAGGAGCTGCCCGATGCCACCAAGTGGGACCACACCAAGTGGTCGCCCAACTACCGCAACGACAACCGCATCGAGACGCATGAGTCCGGCACCGCTCCCTGCAAGACGGCCTGCCCCGCGCACGTTGCCGTTCAGGGCTATTTGAAGCTCGCGGCTCAGGGTCGCTATGACGAGGCCCTAGCACTCATTAAGCGCGAGAACCCGCTGCCCGCTATCTGCGGCCGTGTGTGCAACCGCCGCTGCGAGGACGCCTGCACCCGTGGTCGCGTGGACGAGGCCGTGGCCATCGACGAGGTCAAGAAGTTTATCGCCCAGCGCGATCTGGACGCCGCGACCCGCTATGTCCCACCTGTGGTGACCCCGACGCGTGCTGGCGGCTTCGATCAGAAGATCGCCATCATCGGTGCCGGCCCGGCCGGTCTGTCCTGCGCTTTCTACCTGGCCGAGAAGGGCTACAAGCCTGTCGTGTTCGAGAAAAACGAGCGCCCGGGCGGCATGCTCACCTATGGCATTCCCAGCTTTAAGCTGCAGAAAGACGTTATCGAGGCCGAGGTCGAGGTTATTCGCCTGATGGGTGCCGAGTTCCGCTATGGCGTGGAAGTCGGTCGCGACGTGACGCTCGACGAGCTGCGCGCGCAGGGCTTTAAGGCCTTCTACGTTGCCATTGGCTGCCAGGGCGGCCGCCTTGCCGGCATTCCGGGCGAGGATGCCGAGGACGTGACCGTGGCCGTCGACTTCCTTCGCGAGGTTAACAGCGGCAAGATCGATACCCTGTCCGGCCGCACCATCGTGGTGGGCGGCGGCAACGTGGCCATCGACGTTGCCCGCAACGCCTGCCGTCTGGGCTCTGAGCACGTTGAGATGTTCTGCTTGGAGAGCGAGGCCCAGATGCCCGCCAGCGAGGAGGAGCGTCGCGAGGCCATCGAGGACGGTGCGCACATCAGCTGCGGTTGGGGCCCCAAGGAGGTTCACCTGGACGAGGCCGGCCGTGTGTGCGGCATCACCTTTAAGCGCTGCACGCGCGTCTACGATGACGAGGGGCGTTTTGCGCCCGAGTACGATGAGAACGATCTGCGTCGTGTCGATGCCGACCGCGTGGTCATGTCGATTGGCCAGTCCATTGTGTGGGGCGACCTGCTGGCTGGCTCCAAGGTGGAGCTTGGCCGCGGTCAGGGTGCCCTTGCCGATCCTCAGACCTACCAGACCGCCGAGCCAGACATCTTTGTGGGCGGCGACGTCTACACCGGTCCGAGTTTTGCCATCGATGCCATCGCCGCCGGCCACGAGGCCGCCGTGTCCATCCATCGCTTTGTGCAGCCGGGGTCCACGCTCACCATCGGCCGCAACCAGCGCCGCTACACCGCGCTTGACCGCGACGATGTCGTGATCGAGAGCTACGACAACGCGAGCCGCGAGGTTGCCCATGTGGACCGCGAGCGCGAGAAGGCCGCGCCGTTTAGCGAGTACGTCGAGACCTTTACCGAAGAGCAGGTGCGCGCCGAGACCGCCCGTTGCCTGGGCTGCGGCGCCTCGATCGTCGACCCCAACAAGTGTATCGGCTGCGGCCTGTGCACCACCAAGTGCGCGTTCGATGCCATCCATCTGGATCGCGATCGCCCCGAGTGCTCAACGATGGTCAAATACGAGCAAAAGCTTCCCAGCTTGGGCAAGTACGCACTCAAGCGTGCCATCAAGATCAAATTTGGTCGCAAGTAAGTAGTCATAACGGGAACGGCGGAAGGAATTAAAAGTGCACGAGCTCGGAATCGTGTATCACATCATTCGCGATGTCGAGAATGTGGCTCGCGCCAACGGCGTAAGTCGCGTTTCGAGCGTGACGTTGCTGTTGGGCGAGGTCTCGGGCGTCGTTCCCGACTTGCTGCTCGACGCTTGGCGCTGGGCAGCGGATAAAAAGCCTATCACCGAGGGCTCGGAGCTTATCGTGGAGCCCGTTGAGGCCGTGACACATTGCGAGGCGTGCGGCCGCGACTACGCGACGGTCGAGCACGGCAAGACCTGTCCCCATTGCGGTAGCGGCGAGACTTATCTGCTGCAGGGCCAGGATGTCATGATCAAGCAGATCGAGACCCCCGACGAGGACCCGGCAGACGCTGCCCCCGACGGCCTCTCCGACGCCCCCGATGCCGTCGACGCCGCCAACCCTCTCCACATCGCCTAACTTAGTTATTGGGGACGTTCTTAAACGACTAGTCATTAAAGAACGTCCCCAATGGCTATTCTATTTTGACGGTTTGCTAGAGCATAACTAACGAAATTAGTCAAGTCACGTCTGTTTAAACAAAATATCGAAGAGTCAAGCAGGTTCTTATCCGATTTAAATCGATATTAGTGAATGCTGTGCCTGTATCTGTTTTCTAAGATGGTCAAACTAATTATGTTTAGCGAGGAATAGCTGAAAACCAGCGATGTAACCAACTTGTAACAAAAGCATGACGTTTAAACAAATAATCCAACCATTCACATTTTTTCCTATAAATTTGCCACACTTGCGGCTATACTCTTTTTTGTCGTGTAGGAAATACGTAGACAAAAAGGAGGTTATGTGATGGTAAGTATTGTTCTTGCTAGCCATGGTGACTTGGCGGCTGGAATCAAGCAGACGGGCTCGATGGTCTTTGGCGATCAGCCGTCTGTAGCCGTGGTCTCGCTCGAGCCGAGCATGGGCCCCGACGACTTCCGTGCCAAGGTCGAGGAAGCAGTCGCTTCCTTCGAGGACCAGGAGCAGGTGCTCTTCCTCGTTGATCTGTGGGGCGGTACGCCGTTCAACCAGATCAGCGGGCTCATCGAGGGCCACGATTCCTGGGCTATCGTCACCGGTGTCAACCTGCCTATGCTCATCGAGGCATATTCGCAGCGCTTTGACGCAAAGAACACTGCACATGCGATCGCAAAACATCTCGTGACTGAGGCTAAGGCTGGCGTGCGCGTCAAGCCCGAGTCTCTGGAGCCCGAGGAGAAGAAGCCGGCTGCGGCCGCCGCTGCTCCTGCAGGCGCCATCCCTCCGGGAACGGTCATCGGCGACGGGCACATCAAGATCGCCCACGTCCGTATCGACACCCGTCTGCTTCATGGTCAGGTGGCCACCACGTGGACCAAGCAGATCAACCCCAACCGCATCATCGTGGTTTCCGACGGCGTTGCTCACGACGAGCTCCGCAAGACCATGATCGAGCAGGCTGCCCCTCCGGGAGTCCATGCCAACGTCGTGCCCATCAAGAAGATGGCCGAGGTCGTCAAGGACACGCGCTTTGGTGACACCAAGGCCATGCTGCTCTTCGAGAACCCGCAGGATCTGCTCAAGGCCATCGAGGCCGGCGTCGACATCAAGGAAGTCAACATCGGTTCCATGGCTCACTCCAAGGGCAAGGTCGTCGTCACCAACGCCGTCGCTATGGGCGATGACGACGTTAAGACTCTCGAGGCCCTCAAGGCCAAGGGCGTCAAGTTCGAGGTCCGCAAGGTTCCTTCGGATTCCTCCGAGGATCTCGACGCCATGTTGAAGAAAGCTAAGGCCGAACTGGCCGCTCAAGCATAGTAAAGGAGGGTCCGATACATGTCTGCAATCACTATTCTGCTTGTTGCGATTGTCGCGTTGCTTGCCGGTATGGAAGGCATTCTGGATGAGTTCCAGTTCCATCAGCCGCTCGTGGCATGCACGCTTATCGGTCTCGTAACCGGTCACCTTCAGGAGGGCATCCTCCTGGGCGGTTCGCTCCAGATGATGGCCCTTGGCTGGGCTAACGTCGGCGCCGCCGTCGCGCCTGACGCCGCCCTGGCCTCGGTCGCTTCTTCGATCATCATGGTGCTCGCCCTCAACGGTGGCGCCACTGATTCGGCCAAGGCCGTTACCGCCGCTATCGCCGTCGCCGTGCCTCTGTCGGTCGCTGGTCTGTTCCTGACCATGATCTGCCGTACCCTGGCTACCGCTATCGCTCACGCCATGGACGGTTGCGCCGAGAAGGGCGACTTCGCCGGCATCGAGCGCTGGCAGTACGCTGCTATCCTCATGCAGGGTCTTCGTATCGCCATCCCGGCAGTGCTTCTGTGCATCATCCCGGCCGAGGCTGTTACCAACGCGCTTAACGCTATGCCCGACTGGCTGTCCGGCGGCATGGCTGTCGGCGGCGGCATGGTCGCTTCCGTCGGTTACGCCATGGTCATCAACATGATGGCCACCAAGGAGACCTGGCCGTTCTTCATCCTCGGCTTTGTCCTTGCTGCCATCCCTCAGCTCACGCTGATCGCCCTTGGCCTCATCGGCATCTCCCTTGCCCTCATCTACCTTGGCCTTAAGGATCTGGCTAAGCAGGGTGGCGGCATGGGCGGTGGCTCCGGCGACCCGCTCGGCGACATTCTGAACGATTACGAGTAGGAGGGGAGTGATACATATGGCAGAGAACAAGATTCAGCTCACCAAGGCTGACCGCAAGAAGGTTTGCTTCCGTCATCAGTTCCTTCAGGGCTCGTGGAACTACGAGCGTATGCAGAACGGCGGCTGGTGCTTCGCAATGATCCCTGCGATCAAGAAGCTCTACACCAGCAAGGATGACCAGATTGCCGCTCTTAAGCGCCACCTGGAGTTCTATAACACCCACCCTTATGTTTCCGCCCCCGTCATTGGCGTTACCCTCGCTCTCGAGGAGGAGCGCGCCAACGGTGCTCCGATTGACGACGTCGCCATTCAGGGCGTCAAGGTCGGTATGATGGGCCCGCTCGCCGGCGTCGGCGACCCCGCCTTCTGGTTCACCCTTCGCCCGATTCTGGGCGCTCTGGGCGCTTCCCTGGCCCTGTCCGGCAGCATCGCCGGTCCGCTGCTGTTCTTCTTCGCGTGGAACATCATCCGTTACGCCTTCCTGTGGTACACGCAGGAGTTTGGCTACAAGGTCGGCTCCTCCATCGCCAAGGACCTCTCCGGCGGTCTGATGGGCAAGGTCACCGAGGGTGCTTCCATCCTGGGTATGTTCATCATCGGCGCCCTGGTCGAGCGCTGGGTGTCCATCTCCTTCACCCCGGTCGTCTCCAAGGTCACGCAGTCTGCTGGCGCCTTTATCGACTGGGCTAACCTGCCCTCCGGTTCTGAGGGTGTCAAGGAAGCACTGACGATGTATAACTCCATCGGTGCTAACGCCCTTGATCAGGTGAAGGTCACCACGCTTCAGGCCAACCTCGATCAGCTCATCCCCGGCCTTGCCGCCGTGTGCCTGACCCTGCTGGTCTGCAAGCTCCTCAAGAAGAAGGTCAGCCCGATCGTCATCATCCTGGCTCTCTTCGCCATCGGCATCATCGGTCGCGTCTGCGGCTTCATGTAAGCACGTTTCGGCTTAAGACCGAGAATTGCAAGGCAAGGGCTTTTGAGCCATTGAAACGGACCGCACCCGGTGGGTACACTGGATGCGGTCCGATTGTTTTATTTGGAGGGCGAGGCGCGCATGGCGCAATCTCAGAACAGCACGGTCGATCTGGCAACGCCGGCAACCTGCCTGATGGGGCTTACCAGTCACGGTAACGTAATGGTGGGCAATAAGGCGTTTGAGTACTATAACGAGCGCAATCCCGAGGATTTTATTCAGATCCCGTGGGATGAGGTCGACTATATTGCCGCTGAGGTTTTGCGCGGCACCAAGAAGATTACGCGTTTTGCTATCTTCACCAAGGACAATGGTCACTTTACGTTTTCGACGCGCGACGACAAAGAGACGCTTCGTGCGGTCCGCAAGTACGTTGACGAGGATAAGCTCGTGCGTTCGCCTGACTTTATCGATGTGACGGCCAAGGGCGCCAAGAGCATCCCCTCCGTCATCAAAAACCTTTTCCACAAGGGCAACTAGTCGTTGGGTAGTCACCTGCGACGTTCTTAAACAAGTAGTCATTGAAAGAACGTCGCAGATGACGGTTGATTTCCGATCTCAGCCGAACACATTGAGCGAATAGGCCGTTCCCGCAGCT
>URNQ01000014.1 GCA_900549245.1 uncultured Collinsella sp. | reverse complement strand
CACCACGGCGCGTCTGACCAAGCAGGCCGTTGCTCGGCTCGTCTTGGGTGTAGAAGCCCTCGCCCGAAGCACCGCTGTAGCCGTTGCCCTGATAACTATCGTCATAGCCGTCATCGTAGCCGTAGTCGTCGTCCTGGCCATAACCCTGGTCGTAACCCTGCTGGCCGCCCAGGTGCATCTTATTTTTAATCTCGTCAAGGAAGCCCATGGTTGTGTCCTCTCGCGGTTTAGTGCAGGCGCCCCGATAATCAGTGCGCACTTCAGAGCCTTATTTTACTGCAAACTCCGGGCTAAATACTACCCTGCCCAGGCGAACGAGCGTAGAGCCCTCCTCAAGGGCAGGCTCAAAGTCCTCGCTCATGCCGCAGGAAAGCTCAGGCAGGTTCAAATCGGGATGCGCCGCCTCCAGCTCATCCCTCAGCTCACGAAGCCCCGCAAAGGTGCGGCGTGCCACATCCTTATTCCCCCGGGGCGCCATAGTCATAAGCCCCTGCACGCAAATTCCCTCAAGTTCCGCAAGCTCACCCGCGGCGGCGCGAATCTCATCGGGCGAAAAGCCTCCCTTCGACTCCTCACCACTCACATTGACCTCAATGAGCACACGCTGGGGGCCGGCGAGCTCGCCTGCCTCAATCTTGCGGACAGCACGGCTCGAGATTGCCTGCGCCAGATGCAGCGAACCCACCGAGTGAATCAGCTCGGCTGGGCCCAGCACCGCATTGATCTTATTGGTCTGCAGGTTGCCGATCATATCGAAGCGCACCTCGGGCAGCTCCGGATGCTCCGCCAGACCCGTGAGCTTGCGAACCAGCTCCTGCGGGCGGTTCTCGGCAAAATGGCGATACCCCGCCTGGATGGCGGCAACGGTCTCATCGACACCAACGGTCTTGGACACGGCAATGAGGCTCGCGGCGTCGTGGGGACGGCCCGCGCGATCGAGCGCCGCATAAAAACGTTCCAGAATCTGCTCGCGGCGAGCGCGCATCAAGTCCAAATAGTTATCCATTGCCAATCGCCTCCGCTGACAGCCAAACAAGTAGTCCCATGCTAACGCAAGAGCGCGGCCCCGCATGTGCAAGGCCGCGCTCACTTAGGTATTTACAATCTTTCGACGAACGGGGTTACTTACTCCTCGTCGTCCTCGCCATCGTCCTCATCCTCAAGATGATCGAGCAGGTAGCGAAGACCCTCGCTGACCTCGTTAACGGGCACCTTGGCAACGTAGCGTGCATCGACGGCGGGCCTCATGATAACACCCTCGCCCGAAGGCACGCGCATGCTCTCGAGCTCATCCTCATCAGTGCAGGCGATATCACCGGCAGTCATACGCTGTCCGGTCAACAGGAAGGTCAGACGGCAGGCGGCATCGATGGAAATCGAGGCGATGCGATCGAGATAGCGCGATACCATGATGGCGCGGCGCAGGTCGTCATAGTTGCTGTCGTCGTCCATAAAATCGCCCGTGTCCATGCGGTTAAAGGTGCGGAAGAACTTCTCGTAGGCGGCGTGCACTGGCTCGTCCTCGACGGCCAAGTTGCAGATGATGGACATGTCGTTGGTGACGAGCGCAGAAAGCGAAGAGCCCAGCACCTGGTAGACGGCCTCAGCCTCGGCCTCGACCGTGCCGACAAGCTCCTTGGGCAGCGAGATGTCGGCCTTGATCATATGACGCGTGGCGCGGCAAATCTGGCGAACCTTATCGGTCATGCGCTGCAGGTTAAAGTCGACGTAGATGATCGTCTGCAGCAAGCGGAAGTCGGAGGCGACCGGTGACTGCGTGGCAATCAGGTTGTAGCAGACGGCCTCCAGGTTGGCGCAGCGTGCGTCAATCGAAAGCGTGCGCTTCTTGGTCTTGGTGGCGAGCTTGCGGTCGTCGGTCACATAGGCCTTCACGGCATCGTGGAGGGCCAGATCGACGGCCTCGTAGATGCTCAGCATCTCGTGACGGGCCTCGATGAGCTGACGGGAAAACAGTTTGCGCATGGTTCACTCCAATCAGTTGGGTGCGGTCATGCCGCCCGCACAGTGAATACGCACCGGACCAGATCCGATCGGCTTGGGACTAGTCGCACCGATCAGCCAAAGCGGCCGGTGATATAGTCTTCCGTCCGCGAGTCCACCGGGCTGGTGAAGATCGCGTCGGTTTGACCATACTCGATGAGCGTAGCGGGCTCGCCGGCAACTTCCTGCAAGAAGAACGCGGTGTAGTCACTGATACGAGCTGCCTGCTGCATTGAATGCGTGACGATGATAATCGTCATCTCGGGCGCCAGCTCGGCCATCAGATCCTCGACCTTAGAGACGGAAGTGGGGTCGATGGCGGAGCAGGGCTCGTCCATCAGGAGGACATCGGGTTGCACCGCAAGCACGCGCGCGATGCACAGACGCTGCTGCTGACCGCCCGAGAGCGCCAAACCATCCTTGTTGAGCTGATTGGATACCTCTTTCCAGAGGTTGGCGCGCTTGAGCGATTCTTCCACGATGTCATCGAGGTCGCTTTTGCTAGTCACGCCCTGCAGACGAGGGCCAAAGGCGACATTCTCGTAGATGGATTTGGGAAACGGGTTGGGCTGCTGAAAGATCATGCCCACGCGACGACGGAGATCGACCGGATCGACACCCTCGGCATAGATATCGTTGCCGTCGAGCGTCATGGTGCCCTCGACGCGCGTGCCCTCAATCAGGTCATTCATGCGGTTGATGCAGCGCAAAAACGTCGACTTGCCGCAGCCCGAAGGGCCAATGAAGGAGGTGATGGCGTTTTTGGCGATGTTGAGGTCAAGCCCCGTCAGCGCATGAAAGTCACCGTACCAAAAGTTGAAATCCTTGGCCGTAATGGCCGCTTGCTCCAGCGTGGGAGCGGACTGATAAACGGACATGGGACTCCTTAACTAGCGACGCTTGCGCGACAGGAAGCGCGCAAACAGGTTGAAGGCCAAAATGATCACCATCAGCAAGAGCGCGGTGCCGTAGGCTGCGTTCATGTTGATGCCGTCGTTGGCAAGCAGGTACAGGTGAACGGTCATGGGACGACCGGAATCGAGCGGCGAAATAGGTAGATTGATGGCCTGGCCCATGGTGTAGAGCACCACGGCGGTCTCGCCGATGGCACGGCCGATGGCAAGGACGATGCCCGTGGCAATGCGGCCAAAGGCCGAAGGAAGCACGATCTTGGAGACGCCCTGCCACTTGGTAGCGCCCAGGCCGTACGCGCCCCAACGGATATAGCGCGGAACGGCGCGAATGGCTTCTTCGGTGGTGCGCATGACGATGGGAAGCATCAAGAGCGCGAGCGCCAGAGCGGCCGAGACCATCGAAAGGCCCAGGCCCATAGCCTCGACAAACAAGGCGTAGCCAAACAGGCCCATAACGATGGAGGGCACCGAGGCCAAAGCGTCAGCAGCGTAGCGAATGAGCTCGACGACCTTGCCCTGCTTGGCGTACTCGGCCAGATAGACGGCTGCCAGCACAGCGATCGGCGTGCAGATAAGCATGGCGAGCGCCGTCACGTAGACGGTCGAGACGATCGTGGGCCAAATTCCGCCCTCGGCGTTGACGCCCTGGGGCCAACCGAAGATAAAGTCGAGCGAGATGTGTGGCAGGCCGTTGATGACCACGTAGGAGATGATAGCGACCAGCACCAGCGTGGTGATGTAGGCAGCGGCACGAAACACGCCAAGCATGATCTTGTTGGACAGGTCCTTGTTGATGCGGCCCTTCTTGCCGTGGGAAAGGGCACGCTTGATGCGCTCGCGCGACGAGGTCGTATCGACCGTCGTGTCAACGGAATCGGACATAGCCTACCCCCTCTTCTTCTTGGAAATCAGACGAACGATACCCACCAGCGTGGCGGAGATGATAAACAGGACCACACCCATGCCGAACAGCGCCGAGCGGTGCAGACCCGAGGAATAGCTCATGTCGAGCGCAATCTGGCTCGTGAGCGTCGAGATGGGGCTCGCAATGCTGTCGGGAATAACCGGGGCGTTACCTACGACCATGAGCACGGCCATGGTCTCGCCGATGGCACGGCCCATACCCAGCACGATGGCATCAACGATACCCAGCTTCGCGGCAGGTAGCACGACCTTATAGATGGTCTGCCACTTTGTGGCGCCCATGGCATACGATGCCTCGCGAATGCCCATGGGAATGGAATTGAGAGCATCGATGGTGAGCGTGGTGATGGTAGGGACGATCATGATGGCGAGCACAAACCACGCCGTCAGCGCACCAAAACCAAGGCCGCCGGTCAGTTGTGCGATAAACGGGCGGATGATGATCATGCCAAAGAAGCCGTAGATGATGGAGGGTATGCCCGCCAGCAGGTCAACGGCGGGGCTGATGAGCTTGCGCACGCGCTTGCTGGCAATCTCGACCAGGTAAACGGCCGTACCCACGCCCAGCGGCACGCCCATGGCGAGCGCACCGACGGTCACCAGACCCGAGCCAGCAAGCAGCGACAAGATGCCGTAGTGGCCCTCGGAAGGCGCCCACGTAAAGCTAAAGAAGTCAGCCAGACCGATGTCAGTAAAGACGGGCAGCGCCGAGTACGTGGTAAAGACAAAAATCAGGATGACGGTAACGACCGCCAAGAACGCGCAGGCAAAGAAGATCCACTGCAGCGCCTTCTCCTTGATATAGGTACTGCGCGATACGAGCGCCAGCTCGCGCTTCTTGGGTGCCTGAGCATTCTGCTCAGTCTGGGAGTTTTCCTGTGCTTCCATGCTACTCACTCCCCTTCTCGTCGTTGGTGACGGGAATAAAGCCCGCCTCGCGAATCTGCTTGTCCATCTTTTCGGACGTCACATAGTCGATGTAATCCTGCGCCTGCTGCGAAGGCACACCCTTCACAAAGAAGTAAAGGTCGCGCGAGATGGGATAGCCGCCACTCGCGACCGTCTTCTCGGACGCCTCAACATGATTGACCGAGACGGCCTTGACCGAGGTCTTGGCGTTGAGGCTATCGACGAAGCCCAGCGAAATGTAGCCGATGGCCCCACGCGAACGAGATCCCACGTCGCGCACCTGGCCCGTACCCGAAAGAACAGCCGAGCGGCGATCGAACGGCGTGCCATCCATCACGATGGTACGGAAGGCCTCGCGCGTACCGGACGCCTCGTCTCGGTTGATGACCTGAATCCTCAGGTCCTCGCCACCGACCTCTTTCCAATTGGTAATCTTGCCGGCGTAGATATCGCGGAGCTGCTCGGTCGAGAGGTTATCGACGGGGTTGTCGTCGTTCACGATGACCGCAATACCGTCGTGGGCAATGACGATGGGAGTCAGGCCCAGATCCTGTTCGTCGGCATTGAGTCCACGGGAGGAGCTGGCGATATCGGCCGTGCCGGCGCTGACGGCCTCGATCCCAGCGGAAGAACCCAAACCGGAAACGAGCACGTCGATGCCGGTCTCCTCCTTAAAGCCCTCGGCCGCAATCTCGGCGATAGGAAGGCAGGTCGTGGAGCCGGCCACGGTAATGGAAGAGCTAGAAGATCCCGAAGAACAGGCGCACAGCGTAAGCGTAAGCACAGCGGCGCTCAGGACCGATACGATCTTTCTCATAGCATCACGCCGATCGCAGCATGGCGCCCACAGGTGCCGTCCTCGTTACGGTAGGAATAAAAGCGGTCGTTCTGACGCACGGTCGAAAGCTGGGTATCCACGATATTATCCGCGTCGACACCGACATCTACCAGCGCCTCGCGAATGGCAGCGGAAAGATCGAGCATGCGAGAGGTATTCGCATCGATGCAAGAGAACTCGGCGGCAAAGCGATCCATGAGTTCCTGGGATACCTCATATTCGTCACCCAAGATATGGGGGCCGATATAGGCGGAAACGTCGCTCGCATCGCAACCGGCAGCATCGCAAAGCGCCTGGCACGCCTTGGCGGAAATACGTGCAATCGTGCCCTTCCAACCGGAGTGCACCACGGCAAATCCGCCGGGGGCCACCAGCACCACGGGAACGCAGTCGGCAAAGCAGAGCAGCACGGGCACGTTATGCGCCGTGCAGACGATGGCATCACAGCCCTCGGCAATCTGCTCGCGAACGTCCTCAAGGTCATCGGCGCCGTTCGAGGTCACCGCAACGATATGATCACCATGGACCTGATTGGGAACGAGCAGGTTGTGCTCGCACTCGGCGGCACCCATAGCCTCGAGCGCACGACGACGATTTTCTTGAACAGCAAAGGGGTCATCGCCAACATGCGAGCCCAAGTTGAGTGAGGAGTACGCATCTTCGGAAACGCCACCGGCACGCTCGGTGAAGGCAAAGCGAACATCGGATGTCGCGCCCTCCACCAACGTAACTCCATCATGGTCGACACGCGAAACTTTGTCCGCACGTGCTGCCATACTAAAGCCTCCTAATAACACAAGTACCGCGGCATCGCCGCTACAGCCCGCGTTTATACGGCTGTCATACTTCTCTAAAAGGATACCTGCTGCGCTGGAGGCAATCGTAAAGGGAACGTAAAGAGATTGGAGGTTCTAGTTTACAAAGTCGAAATAAAAAGGGCGCGTCCATACGGACACGCCCCTGTGCACAACAATGCAAAGAACGACTTAGAAGCTACCGCGCTTCAGGAAGTCGGGAAGCTCGAACTGATCGTTGCCGAAGTTAGGAAGCTCGGTGCCACCGACGTTGCGGGTCGGAGCGGCCTGAGCCGGGCTCGTGGCAGGAGCGGTGCGCTGCGGCTCAGCGGAGGCAGCGGCCTTGCTCTGAGACTGCTGAGCAGCAAAGAGCTCGTCCTGACGGTTGACGTTGGAGTCGGAGAAGCCCGTAGCGATGACGGTGATACGCACCTGATCGCCCAGGGACTCGTCGACAACGGTACCGAAGATGATGTTGGCCTCGGGGTCGACGGCGTTGGCGACAACGTCGGCGGCGTCGCTGATCTCCTGGATGCCCAGGTCCTTGGAACCGGCGATGGAGAGCAGCACGCGCGTGGCGCCATCGATGGAGCTCTCGAGCAGCGGGCTGGAGATGGCCTGCTGGGCAGCGTCGACGGCACGGGTGTCCCCAGAAGAGGTACCGATACCCATCATGGCGGTACCGGCCTGCTTCATGATGGTCTTAACATCGGCGAAGTCCAGGTTGATGATACCGGGGACGGTGATGAGGTCGGTGATGCCCTGGGTGCCCTGGGAAAGGACGCCATCGGCAATCGCGAAGGCCTCGAGCATGGTGGTCTTCTTCTCGGCGATGTCGAGCAGCTTATCGTTAGGGATGACGATCATGGTGTCGACGCAATCGGAGAGGGTCTTAATGCCCTCCTCGGCGCTCTTCTTGCGCTTGCGGCCCTCGAAGGTGAAGGGCTTGGTCACGACGGCGACGGTCAGCGCACCGACCTCGTTCATCGCGATATCGGCAACGATGGGAGCAGCGCCGGTACCGGTGCCACCGCCCTCGCCGCAGGTGATGAACACCATGTCGGCGCCAGCGAGCGCCTCGGCAATGTCGTCGCGGGACTCATCGGCAGCTTTGCGGCCAACCTCGGGGTTGGCGCCGGCGCCCAGGCCGCGGGTAAGGTCGGTGCCGATGTGCACCTTGATATCGGCATCAGAGATCGCGAGTGCCTGAGCATCGGTGTTGATGGCAACAAACTCGACGCCGCGGATGCCCTCTTCGATCATTCGATTGACCGCGTTGGTACCGCCGCCGCCGACGCCGACCACCTTAATGACGGCAAGGTAGTTGTTGATCTCTGTCTCGTGCATGTCGGTCCTCCGAACAAAGGTTATAGCCATAGCATGGGTCGACCCCGCGCACATTAACCTTCAGGTTGAAAGTAAATGCAAAGGTAAACCGTATTATGGTTGCACATTATGAACGTATCAGTCAAATAATTGACCGTGAAAACCAAACAAACCAGATAAACGGCGTGGTATGACCCCTCAACAAAGCATCAACCAGCGCTACGAGGTCGGAGCGTTCCTAAATGTATAGTTACCCGGAGAGCGCACATTGATATACGTTACGCCCTCTACCTGCGAAAGCAGCTTGGTGACTACGCGCTCCTTCTTGACGATATCGTTCGAATCGCCCAGCGACACCTCAATGCCGTTATTGAGGTTTGCCGAGATGGCTTCGACCGAAGGCGTGGAAATATCCTTGACTTGTCCCAAGAACTCGCTCGAAAAACCACGCACATAATCCAAGCCAGCCTTAACGGCCTTGGAGCTCACCGCCTGGCCGGAAACCGGAGCGACATCCGCCGAGACATCAGTCAACAACACCGCGCCATAGTGCTTAGCGAGCGCCAGCGCGGCATCAATGCCGGTCAGGGTATTTGAGCCCTGCCCCGTCGTGATGACGTTGCCCTGATCGTCCACTTCGACCGACGTCGACAGCGGGGCGATCCAGGTGTCATCATCCCCGATGGCCCAGGCAAGGTCATCGGAGCTGATATAGGCAATTGCGATGACCTTGCGCTCCATCGGCGTAATGATGAGCGTATGCGGGAACTGACGCTGGACATCTACGCCCGAGACCCACGGGTTCTGCTTGAGGTCCTCGGTAATCTGGTCGGGATCGACGTTAAAAAGCGACGTTCCCTCGGGCAAATCGATCAGCTGGATAGCATCGTGCTTCGTCACATGCTCGCTGCCTTGAATCTGAATATCAGTGGCGGTAAACAATCCAGAGTTAATCACCACGACGGCAACGACGACGAGCACGGCCAAGACGGCCAGAACGCCGCCAACGATTTTGCCTTTGCCTGTAACGACAGAAGCGGCGTCTGATGTTTTATTTACCATCGCCCCAAGTGAAGACAACGGGTTGACGCCTTTTTTACCCGAAGGCTTCTTGGCGGTAGCCGGCACCGATGTCAGCGAGCGCGGTTTCGATGCGCCCAGCGTGCGACCCGGACGCGCCGCCTTAGTTCCCGTCGAGGGCTTAGGAGTTGCCATGGGACGGGCAGGTTTGGCGCCCATAACAGGCTTTGACGTCACCGAGGGACGCGAGGACTTTTTTGCGGCCGGACGATTACCGAGCTGCGAGCCGACGACCGGACGACTGGTCTGTCGAGCATGCCCGACAGACTTAGAGTGCGCGACGGTATTGCGTTGAGGTTTGGCAGGCGCGCCGGAACGCCCTCCGGCGCGGCGGAAGGTGGGTTTCGATGCTCTAGAAGCCGAGGAATTTAACTTCCGGTCTGAGCTCGATGCCATACGCCTCCCTCACCTTTCCGTGCACATGTCTGATAACCGCGGCAACGTCATCGGCCGAGGCAGTTCCGTTATTAACGATAAAATTAGCGTGAACGGGCGAAACTTCCGCGCCGCCAATCGAAAAACCCTTTAATCCACAATCCTCGATAAGCTTGCCCACGCTCGCATCGGGCGGATTGCGAAAGACCGACCCGCAGGATGCGCGACCCATGGGCTGCGTACGCTTGCGCCTCGTCAGGTACCGCTCCATGCGCTCGCGAATGTCGGCCTTGGGCGCCGGTTTAAGCTTGAGCACGCACTCGAGGATGATCTCATTGCGGGGAAGGCTACATTCGCGGTAGCCCCAAGTGATCTCGGACCCCGCATAATGCTTGATACCGGATGCCGGGTCAAACGTTACGACATCCTCAACCAGCGAGCCAATCCACTCGGTCCGTGTGCCGGCATTCATAGATATCGCACCGCCAACCGAGCCAGGGATGCCAACGGCAAACTCAAGGCCCGAGAGGCTACGCGACAGGGCATCGTTGACCAGGCGCGCAAACATCACGCCCGCACCGACCGTCAGCGTACAACCGTCATCGGCAACAACCGTGCGCTGAAACTCACGTCCGAGCGAAATGACGGCGCCGCGATAACCGCCATCGGCAACCAGCAGATTGGAGCCCTTGCCGATGATGACCCACGGCACCTGCTCGCGATCGAGCACCGCCACGGCGCGGCGGAGGGCATGATAGCTATGGCACGTCACAAAGAGGTCGGCCTTGCCGCCGATACGATAGCTCGTATGACGCGCAAGGCGCTCGTCCTCGATCACATCCGTGTCGATCATGCCCGAGAGCGCCATGACGGCGTTAAACAGACCCATTAGACTTAAGCGTCTTTCTTGGCAGTCAGATACTCAATGAACTCGGGACCGACGGTCGTAACGTCACCGGCACCCATAGTGAGCAGCAGATCGCCCTCGCCCACCATCTGCTCGAGCTCCTGATTGAGCTCAAGACGGCTGGAGCAGTACACGACCTCCTTGCCAGGATGCTTGGCGCGCACGGTATCGGCGAGCATCTTAGAGGTAACACCCGGAATGGGCATCTCGCCAGCCGAGAACACATCAATCAGCAGCAGTTTATCGGCATTGGCAAATGCATCGGCAAAGTCGTCGCACAGGGCCTGCAGGCGCGAATAACGGTGCGGCTGGAACACGACGTCGACATGCTTGTAGCCCAGCGACGAAGCGGCAGCAAGCGTCGCCTTGATCTCGGTGGGGTGATGGCCGTAATCATCGACCACGGTGATGCCATCGATATCGCCCACGTGGGTAAAGCGACGGCGGACGCCCTCAAAGCTCGAGAGCGCCTTGGCGGCGGCGTCGATGTCAAGGCCCAGGACATGGGCGACGGTGAGCACCGCCGTGGCGTTGAGCATGTTGTGGCGACCGGGATTGCTCTTGATCTCCACGGCATGCTCAGTGCCGTCCTCAAAGCGAACGATAAAGTCACTCTGGATGCCTTTGACATCCGGGTGCATGCAGACGATGTCGTTGCTCTCGGCAAAGCCGTAGGAAAGCACGTGACGGCCCGTCGACTTGGCGAGCTCGACCAGATGCGGGTCCTCACCGCAGACGATGACGGTGCCGTCCTCGCCCACCAGGCTCATGAATTTGGCGAAAGTCGCTTCGATCTCCTCGATACCCGAGTAGTGATCGAGGTGGTCGGCCTCGACGTTGGTCACAATGACCACGTTGGGGTTCAGGAACAGGAAGGAGCTGTCGGACTCGTCGGCCTCGGCGACAAAGTAGTCGCCCGAGCCGTTCTTGCCGTTCGTGTCATAGCCCTCGACGATGCCACCGATCAGGAAGCTCGGATCCAGACCCATGCGGTCGAGCATGGTGGCGCACATCGAAGACGTGGTGGTCTTGCCGTGCGTGCCGGCAACAGCGACGGTAGTGTAGCCGTGGCCCAAGGCAGAGAGCATCTTGGCACGGGGCCACACGGGAATACCAAGCTCGCGAGCGCGCACGAGTTCAGGGTTGGACTCCGGAATAGCGGTGGAGACAACAACCACGTCGGGCTTGACCTCGTCGATCGTGGCGGCCTCATGGCCCACATGTACCTTCACACCAGCGCGGGTAAGCTGGCGGATATAACGTGACGTCTTAAGGTCGGAGCCGGTAACGGCATAACCGCGCTCGTGCAGAACGAGGGCGATGCCGCTCATGCCGGCGCCGCCGATACCGATAAAGTGGGCGCTCTTAAACTCGGGCGCGGAGGTTGCAGTCTGGGAATCAGCCATGTGCTCGTGTACTCCTTGCGTAAACACTGCCTGTAATCCGTTAACTGTACCGCACCTACCGCATCAGCGCGAGGGCGACCGACGATATCCCGTCTAACTAACGCAAACCCTCTACCGCATCCGCCAGAAGAGCGGCGGCCCTATCCTGAGCCAGACCACGCGCCGCCTGACGCATGGCGTCGCGCGCCGCCGCGTCATCGACCAGGTGCAGCAGCTCATCGGCAAAGGCAGAACCGTCGATATCGGCATCGGCGCAGAGCACGCCAGCCCCGGCGTCGACCAGATAACGGGCATTGGTGGTTTGGTGGTCGGCCGTCGCATGCGGGTACGGCACGAGCACCGAAGGCACGGCGAGCGCAGCGATCTCGGCCACGCTCGATGCGCCCGAACGCGAGAGCACCAAATCGGCAGCAGCCAGCATGTCGCCCATGTTGTCGATGTAAGGCTGGACGCGGTAACGCTTCGCCTCCTCGGGCGTCAGCGCCAAAGCGCGCTCGGTCTCCTCAAAGCCGTCGGCACCCGTCGAATGCAACACATAGAGGTTCTTGCGCGAAAGCAGCTCGTTTTTGAGCGAAGCCACGCGCTCGTTGAGGTGCTGGGCGCCAAGTGAACCGCCAAAGACGAGCAGCAGCGTAGCGTCCTCGGGAACGCCAAGTGCCTTGCGGCCGCGAGCGCGATCGCCCTCGATCACCGAGCGACGTACGGGGTTGCCGGTCATGAGCACGTGGTCAGGGTCACCTTCGCGCTCAAAGACCGAACGCGCTGCCGGCACCGAGATGCACATGCGGGCGGCGTGGGAGTTCATCATCTTGTTGGCCAGGCCCGGAACAGAGTTCTGCTCATGCAGCAGATACGGAACGCCTGCGCCCTTGCACCACCCCAGCAACGGAACCTCGACATAGGCACCAAAACCGATGGCGGCATCGGGCTTGCCGACCTTTGAGAAATGACTGGCGAGCGCACGCTTGGCCTTGTTGACACGCCACAGCGAGGTCAGCGCCGTCCAAGGACGGGAGCGGTCGAAGCCCGTAACCGTAATAGGAACAAAATCAAACCCAGCCTCGGGGACCAGACGACCCTCGAGCTTGCGCGACTGGCCCACGAACACAACGTGGTGGCCACGGTCACGCAGCTCTTCGGCCAAGGCGAGCGCGGGGTTGATATGTCCTGCCGTGCCGCCGGCTGCAATAGCAACGGTCATCTTATCGGTCATGGTAGTCCCTTCGTACACGCGGTCCCTGGTCGTCGGTGCGCAAACGCGCCGACGGGTCCGAGTTCAAATCGATTCGATTATATCCGCCGCCCGCATTGCGAGGAGTTGGGCGCTGCGGACGACCTTGCGGCGCCGTTCGCTGACGCGGACGGGCTGCCGGCTCGGTCGCAGAGCCATCCAGAACGGTAAAGCCGTTACGCGAAGACCGCTCGCCGCGCACATGGGGCACGCCGGCGGTACTCTCATCCATAACGGCAAAGCTCTCGCGGCGACGGTCGTACTCATCGCGACGGGCGCTCTCGTACGAAACGCGTAGGATCAGACCGGCAAGCATAAGCGACACAATAATCGACGAACCGCCATAGCTAATAAACGGCAACGGTTTGCCCGTCATGGGAAACACGTTGAGGATGCCCAGCGCATTGATCAAAAACTGCACCGCGAGAATGACCGCAGAGCCAGACGCCATGAGCGCGCCCCGACGATCGGTCGCCTGCTCGGCAATGCGAAACGCCGAGTAGATCAGCATCGCAAACACCAAGAAGAACAGCACGGTTCCGACAAAACCGACTTCCTCGCCAATGATGGCCAGGATGTAGTCATTGTGCGCCTCGGGCAGATACGAGTACTTCATGGTTGAGTTGCCGATGCCACGGCCGAACAGACCGCCCGAGGCAAAGGCCATGATGGCAAGCGTGGCCTGATAGCCGTCACCATACTCGTCGGCCCAAGGGTTCAAGGCAACCTGAATACGCACCATACGGTACGGCTCTGCGACAAGCGCAATCACGATCACGAGAATGCCGAAGATTATCACGCCGATGATAAATCTTGGGTCGAGACCCGCAAACAACGCCATGCACATGAGGGTCAATAGGATGATCAGGACGGTACCGAAATCGGGCTGGATAAAGATCAGAAAGAGCGAAATGCCCAGGTAGATGCCCATCTTGCGAAGGAATTCGTTGATGTTGCCACCGGGCGAAAAGAAGCGATCGAGCATGATGGCCGAATACGCAATGGCAAATGGCTTTAAAAACTCGGAAGGCTGGAACTGAATGCCGGCGATGTTGAGCCAGCGCGTGGCGCCACGGCTGCCGCTGCCCACCAAGAACACCAGAAACAGTAGCCCTATCATGCCTATGAGGAAGATCCTGAGCACGTCTTCCCCAAACCAACCGTCCGGCAAAACGCGCACGATGGCAATCAGCGCCAAAACACCGACCACGGCAAACGCGGCCTGTCGACCCAGAAAAAACGTCGCCGAGCCATTCTCGTGCAGTGCCTCGACCGAAGACGCCGAGTACACCATCAGCAGGCCAAAGCACACCAAAGTAAACAGGCAGGCCATGAATATCAGGCGGGGGCGCATGATACGGGCGGGAACGCCGGCAATATAGCGTTCGCTAAACGTCTGCCCGCCGCGACCGGAACGCGGTGTGCTGCGCCGCGAGGAAGCACGATCCGAGTCGGGCCTCCTCATACCTTGTCGGGGGCTCTCCTCTCTCACCGGCAACCCCTATTCCATTTGCGATTCCGCCGCAGCGGCAAGCTGCGCCACATAGTCCTTAAACACGCGGCCGCGCTCCTCATAGCCCGAGAACTCATCGAACGAAGAGCAGGCAGGAGAAAGTAAGATCACGTCGCCACGGCTCGACAGCGAACGGGCAACGTCCACGGCATCGCGTAGGTCATCCGCCTGGGCGATATCCACATCGCCATCGACATCGGCCTCGTCCATAGCGGCGGTGAAGCGCTCGCGCGCATCGCCAAAGCAGACGACCGAGCGCACGTTATCCATTACAACGCGCGCGAAGTCCGTGAGCGGCGTGCCCTTATCGTGGCCGCCGAGCAGCAAGATCACGTCGTCATCGGGAAATGCCGTCAGTGCCTTCTCGACCGCGTCGGTGTTGGTCGCCTTGGAATCGTTGACGTAGCGCACACCGTCAATCTCGCCGCACGGCTCCACGCGATGCTCGAGCGGCTGGAACGAGGCCAGACCGCGGCGGACACCATCGACATCGGCACCGACGGCCAGAGCAGCCGTGGCGGCACATAAGGCATTGATGACATTGTGGTGGCCCGAGATCTTGAGCTCGGACGTGGCGACAAGCTGAGTCTCGACGCCCTTCAGGCGCACGACCATTTTGCCGTCGCGCACAAAGGCGGCGTCTGCACCCTCGGGCTCGTCAAAAGCGACCTTGCAGATGCGGCGACCCGGTGTATAGATGTACTCATCGAACTCGTGAATGCCGGCGTCTTCGACGTCGACAACCACCAGATCGTCATCGACCATATTGTCAAACAGCTTGATCTTGGCAAGCGCATAGTTCTTATGGCTCTTATGCCAGCCCAAGTGGTCGGGAGTGATGTTGAGCAGCACTGCCACGCGAGGGTGGAGCTCGGTGGTCGTAGCAATCTGATAGCTCGAGAGCTCAGCCACAAACCACTCGTTGTGGGCTCGGCTGTCAATCTCGTTGACCGGCGGCTCGCCGATGTTGCCGACAGCTACGCTGGCCTCGCCGGCAGCCTTGAGCAGATAATCAGTCAGCGACGTGGTGGTCGTCTTACCGTTGGTGCCCGTGATGGCAATCCAGTTATCGGGCGACAGGCGATAGGCAAACTCTGGCTCACCCATAATCTGAGCGGCATGTTCGCGCCCGGCCTTAAAGAAGCCCGAGAACTCCGAGATGCCCGGGCACGTCACGCATACGTCATAGGCGCCCTCGACCTGTTCGGTCCCATAGACAAACGACGCACCAGCAGCCTCGAGCGCACGCGTGGCGTCATTGGGCTCAGAGGTGCCGCCGCCATACACGGTAACGGCGCTTACGCGCTCGGGATGTGCCAGCGCCCAGCGGGCGACATCGAGACCGGATTTGCCCTGACCCAAAACGAGCAGGCTAAAGACATCAGCAAGAGGCATGAAAGACCACTATCCCAACTGGAAGAACAGAGCAAGGCCAACGGCACCAAAGGCCGCAGCGATAATCCAAAAACGGATGACGACCTTGGTCTCGGCCCAGCCCTTCTTTTCGAAATGATGATGGATGGGCGCCATAAGGAAGACGCGCTTGTGCGTAAAATGGAAGTAGACAACCTGAATCATGACCGACAGGGTCTCAACGATAAACAGGCCGCCGATGATGAGGGAGACGACCTCGGTGTTGGTCATGATGGACGTGCAGGCAAACGCGGCGCCCAGAGCAAGCGAGCCGGTATCGCCCATAAAGATGCTCGCCGGATAGCAGTTGAACCACAGAAAGCCCAAGCAGGCACCGGCACACGCGGTACAGAAGATGGACAGGTTCACGTCTCCGTGCAAAAACGCCATGGCAGCCATGGCGAGCATGGCGATCATGGAGGTGCCGCCAGCAAGACCGTCAAGGCCATCGGTCAGGTTCACGGCATTAGAAAGACCGGCAATCATCAGCCAGCAAAAGACAATATAGAGCCACGGGAACGAATAGCCGCAGATGGTGGTCGAAAGCACGCCAAGGTCGATCGTCAACCCACCGGGAAAACGAATCTCGGGGGCGACGCCGCACCAGTTGACGGCAAGTACCGTAAAGGTGACACAGATAATGGTTAGGCCGATCATCTTGGCATGAGGCGTCAGACCGAGCGAGCGCCCATGCGTAACGGAGGTCAGGTCGTCGATCAGGCCCAGCACGCCGGTCGCCAGCGTGGCGAGCAGTACGAGTACGAGCTCGGTGGTGAGCTTGCCCATCAGCAGGCAGGTCAGCGAGATCGCGACGAGGATGACAACGCCACCCATGGTGGGCGTTCCCTGCTTAACCAAATGACGCTTGGGGCCGTCGGCACGAACCTGCTGGCCGATACCCTCGACCTTGAGCAGCTTGATCCACCACGGCATGAGCAGCAGCGCAATGGCTGCGGCGATGCCAAGCCCCAAAAAAGCCTGATACGTTGGATACGAGGGATTGCCGAACATGGGCTAGCACACACCTTCCACAAAGCGGTCGAGCTCAACAAAGCGGGAACCCTTGACCAGTACAACATCATGTTTTTCAAGCGCGCCGCCCATGCGGTCGAGCACCTGCTGATAATCGGAGAACACCTGGATGCGGTCCTCGTCCATGCCCATCATGCGTGCGGCATCGGCCATAAGCTGGGCCAGCTCACCACCCACGCACGCCAGCATGTCGAGCTTCTTGGCGGCGGCATAGGCGCCCACGAGCTCATGCATGCGAGGAGCCTCATCGCCCATCTCGCCCATCTCGCCCAGGATCGCCATGCGAGACCCCGTGCACGAAAGCGAGCACAGCAGATCGAGGCCAGCAGCCATGGATTCGGCACTGGCGTTATAGGAGTCATCGATGACGCGTGCACCGCTCTTGGCGCGCTTGATCTCCTGGCGGTGTCCGGTGATCGTGAGACCCCTAAAGGCAGCATCGATCTGCTCGGGCGTCACGCCCAGGCGATAGGCAACCGCGGCGGCCTTAACGGCATTAGGAACGGACTGCACGCCGGGGATGGCAAGCATGGTATCGATCGTCTCACCCTGGCCAAAATCGAGCGTAAAGACCGGACGGCCTTCGTCATCAACGCGAACGTCGCGGGCACGGACCTCATCATCGTCCGAGACGCCGGCCAGCATCACGTCGATACCAGCAGGTTGGGCGAACGTGTCGCGAATGAACGGCGTAAAGTCGTCCTCACCGCCCAAAACCAGCAGCGGCAAATAGTCGCCAGCGGCGCACATGCCCTGAACGATCTCGGCCTTAGCGCGGGCGATGTTCTCGCGGCTGCCCAAAATGCCGATATGAGAGGTGCCGATCTTGCTCACGATGGCAAGGTTGGGATTGGCAGACTGAGACAGGCGCTCGATCTCGTGGAAATGGTTCATGCCCATCTCGAGCACCAGGACCTCGGTATCGGCCGGAGCGGAAAGCACCGTGAGCGGCATGCCGATCAGGTTATTGAAATTGCCCTTGGTGGCCCAGACACGATAGCGCTTGGCGAGCACAGCGGCGAGCACGTCCTTGGTCGTCGTCTTGCCGATGGAACCGGTAATGCCAACGACCAGGCAGCCAAGCTCCAGGCGATACGCATGCGCCAAACGCAGCAGAAACTCCTCGGGATCATCGGTCAGCAAGATGGCACAGCCCTTGTCCTGCGCCAGCGAGACCAGCTCGGCCTCGGGCTCACGCGTCATCACGACGGCGCCGGCACCCGACTGGACGGCACGGGAAGCAAAATCATTGCCGTCGACGTTTTCACCGGGAAAGGCGACGAAAATCGTCCCTTCCTCGACCTGGCGCGAGTCGATAACGCACCCGCGGCATACCCGATCGGCTTCTCCCGTCACGGTTCGGGCCCCTGTTGCGGCCGCGAGGTTGTTGACGGCGATCTCTATCATTGCAGCTCCCCTGTAAACCTAATAATGCTATCGGCGTATTGTATCCCAGCGCCGCGTATGCGTGGTGCAGGGCATGTGAACACCCCTCATATGGGACAACAAACCACGCCCCAAAGATTGTAACCCCCTACTTCGTGTGCGGGATACCCAGCACGTCGAGCGCGTTGGCCATAATGAACTGGAACGGAACCGCAGCGGCATCTGAGCCGCTCGGCGTTCCGTCGAGCGTGATATAGCACAGCACCTTGGGCGATTGTGCCGGTGCAAAGCCCATAAAGGACGACATGTAGTTCTCCTTGAGGTAGCCGCCGTTCTCGTCGGCACGTTCGGCCGTACCGGTCTTACCCGCCACGTCATAGCCGTCAACCGCGCCGCCAACGCCCGTTCCCTCCGACACGACCGTCTGCATGCACGATGTCACCTGGGATGCGGCGTCCTCCGAAATCGCGCGCTCGCCTTCGCCCCAGTCCTTCTCGTCGCCTTTGCTGGACTTATAGAAGTGCGGGGTCATCATCACGCCGCCGTTGGCGATGCCGCCCACGGCACGTGCGATCTCAATCGGCGAGACAGACAGCGCCTGTCCAAAGCTCATCGAGCCCAGCGTGGCGCCGTCATACTGGTCACGCTCCTTGACGATGCCCAGACTCTCGCCCGGAAAATCGACACCCGAGCTGTGACCGATGCCCCACTTGTCCACATAGGCGGCAAAGTCGTCGGCACCGATCTTGCGCCCCACCAGGACAAATCCCACGTTGGACGAACGGCGCATCATCTCGCGCACATCCATGGTCATGGCGTAGTCGCGCTTGTCGGCATCGGTGACGGTATCGTCGCCCACCTTGATGCTCGCCGGCACCTCAAACGACGTACTCGACCGCACGACGCCCAAGTCGAAGCCGGCGCCCGCCACGAGCGTCTTAAAGACCGAGCCGGGCTCGTAGGCGTCGGTGACCAGGCGCAGGTTCATATCCTCGGTCTTGGCGTTTTCCAAATTGGTCTGGTCGTAGGTCGGATACGAGCAGGCTGCCAAGATCTCGCCTGTCGTAGGATCGGTGACCAGCGCCGAGCCGTTCTTGGCCTTTGTCTTCTCGACAGCCTCTGCCAGGGCATCCTCGGCCGCACGCTGGATATTGACGTCGAGCGTCGTCACGATATCAACGCCGTCGACCGCAGCCACCTTTTTATAGGCACCGCCCGCGATATAGCTGCCGTCCCTCGCGCGCTCGCGTACGAGAGAACCGTTCGTGCCGGTCAGAAGCTTGTTGTATTGCTTTTCGAGACCCGTCAAGCCGTCGTTGTCTACATTCACTACACCCAGCACCTGCGATGCCAGATTGCCGTATGGATATACGCGCTTCATGGCCTGCTCAAAAAGCACGCCGGGCAGGTTCTTCTTCTCCAGCGCCGCAGCGTCGTCTTCGTCCACCTGGCGCTTGATATACACCCAGGTTCCATCGGACTCAACGAGCTTGCGGCAGGTCTTTTTATCGATTCCAGTTGCCTTGACCAGCGCCGACACCGTCTTGTCAACATCCTCGACAAGCTGGGGGTTCACGGCGATGTTGCGACATTCGACCGACGACGCCAGCACGTTGCCGTTGCGGTCGTAGATGGTACCGCGTTTGGCATAGAGGGTCTGCGCAAGCAGGCGGCGCGCATCGGCACGCTCGCGCAGTTTATCGGCTTTTGCCAATTTTTTAGTGGGAAAGGGGGACGTCCCT
>URNQ01000013.1 GCA_900549245.1 uncultured Collinsella sp. | reverse complement strand
CGACACGCATAAAAAGCCTCCCATTTCTCATGTCCAAGAAATGGGAGGCAGTTCAGCCGGGAGGGGTTTCTTCCGAGCGATCCCGCAGCGCGAAGCGCGAGGACCAGCGAGGAAGAAACCCCGCAGGCGGTCGGGCCGGTGGGAAGGATGGCCTTTCGACCTACTCCTTCTCGACCGCGCGCATGATCGCCTTGTAGATCTCCATCAGCGGGATGATCAGGAAGGCCAGGCCCAGGGCAGCGACAACGCCCTTGAGCTCAAGCGTCACGGGGCCAAAGAACATCTCGGCAAGCGTCGGCTGCACGGTTACGATCACCGTCAGCACCAGCGCCAGCGCGGCCGAGGCCCACAGCCACTTGTTCTGCTTCTTCATGCTAAACAGCGACGCACGACGGCTGCGCATATTGAAGCAGTGGAAAATCTCGACCATGTTGAGCGTGATGAACGCCATCATCACGCCTTCCTCGTCGGCATTGCCGGCGATCATATCGGCGATATGGATGTAGCCCATGTCAAAGTACACGCCCACAAAGAAGCTCGCCAGCACCAGCACGGTGATGATTAGGCCCTGGACCACGCAGTCCAGACCCATATGTCCGGCAAAGACGCCGTCCTTGGCGTTGCGCGGCTTGCGCTTCATGATGTCGCCCTCGGCATCCTCCATGCCCAACGCGAGCGCGGGGAAGCAGTCGGTGACCAGGTTCACCCACAGCAGCTGCACCGGCTGGAAGATAGTAAAGCCGATGAGCGTGGCGATAAACACCGAGAACACCTCGGCAAGGTTGGCCGAAAGCAGGAACTGAATGACCTTGCGGATATTGTCGTAGATGCGACGGCCCTCTTCGCAGGCACCGATGATGGTGGCGAAGTTGTCGTCGGCGAGCACCATATCGGCGACGTTCTTGGTAACGTCGGTGCCGGTGATGCCCATACCCACGCCGATGTCGGCGCGCTTGATGGACGGGGCGTCGTTGACGCCATCGCCTGTCATGGCCACAATCTGGTCGCGCGACTTCCAAGCCTCGACGATACGGGTCTTGTGCTCGGGCTGGACACGAGCGTACACGCCGTAGTCTTCGATGTGCGCGTCGAGCTCCTCGTCGCTCATGCGATCGAGGTCGGCACCGGTGATGGCATGGCTGCGATCGGTGACGATCCCCAGCTGCTTGGCAATGGCCACGGCGGTGTCGATGTGGTCGCCCGTGATCATGACGGTGCGGATACCGGCGTCGTGCGCCTCGCGGATAGCGTCGGCCACCTCGGGACGGACCGGGTCGATCATACCGGACAGGCCGCAGAAGACCAGGTCATGCTCGAGCGCAGCGGGGCTGCAGTCGGCGGGAACCTCGGTGTAGGTGCGGCTCGCCAGCGCCAGCACGCGCAGGGCCTCGTCGGCCATGGCCTTGTTGGCGGCCACGAGCTCGGCACGGCGCTCCTCGGTCAGGGGGACGACCTTATCGCCCTCGTAGATATGGGTGCACAGGCCGATCACCACGTCGGGCGCGCCCTTGGTGTACTGCTCGTACTCGCCGTCCAGGGTCTCGACGACCACGGACATCATCTTACGGCCCGAGTCGAACGGGGCCTCGCCCACGCGCGGGTGCTCGGCAGTCAGGCCAGTAAGACCAGCTTTGCCGGCATCATTGACGAGCGCACACTCGGTCGGCTCGCCCACGGCCTCGCCCAGTTCCTCGTCCCACTGAGCATCGGAGCACAGCGCCATGCCGGCCAGGAACTTCTCCTTGGGCGCAGCGAGCTCGTGCTTGACGACGGTCATCTTGTTTTGAGTAAGGGTACCGGTCTTGTCGGAGCAGATGGTCTGCGTGCAGCCGAGGGTCTCGACAGCAGAGAGCTTGCGGATGATCGCCTGGCGCTTGGCCATCTTGGTCACGCCGAGCGAAAGGACGATGGTCACGACGGCGACCAGGCCCTCGGGGATGGCGGCGACGGCGAGCGAAACGGCGACCATAAAGGTGTCGAGCAGGGCAGTCGGGTCGGTGAGAACGTTGCCCACGCCGTGGCGCAGGATGTCGACGCCAAAGATCACGACGCAGATGACGATAACCATGATGGTGAGGATGCGGCTGAGCTCGGCAAGCTTCACCTGCAACGGCGTGAGCTCTTCCTTGGCCTCGGCAAGAGCACCGGCAATCTTGCCCATCTCGGTGTTCATACCGGTGCCGACCACGACGGCGCGACCGCGACCGTACACCACGGTGGAGCCCATGTAGCACATGTTCTTACGGTCGCCGAGTGGCACGTCGTCGGTGCCCGCGGCGAGCTCGATCACGTTGGCGTGCTTCTCGACCGGCACGGACTCGCCGGTCAGCGCGGCCTCTTCGATCTTCATCGTGGCGCTCTCGAGCACGCGGCAATCGGCCGGGACGGAGTCGCCCGCCTCGAGCATGATCACGTCGCCAGGCACGAGCTCGGCGCTCGGCAGATGTACGAGCTTGCCGTCGCGCAGCACCTTGGACTGCGCCGCGCTCATCTCCTGCAGGGCCTCGAGGGCCTCCTCGCTCTTGGCTTCCTGGACCACGCCCAGCACCGAGTTGACGATAACGACGAACATGATGATGGCAACATCGGCAAAGTCGGGCTCGCCCTTGACCATGCCCGTGAGCGCACTGATGACGGCGGCAACGATCAGCATGATGACCATGGGGTCGGCCATCTGCTCAAAGAAACGCTTCCACAGCGGCGTCTTCTCGGCTTCCTCGAGCTTGTTAGGGCCTGTCTTGGCGAGGCGCGAAGACGCCTCGTCGTTGCTCAGGCCGAGGTTCTCATCGACACCTTGGTCGCTGAGCACCTCCACCGCGGCGGACAGGTATTCCTTTTGCATATAGAGTCCCCTCCTGGGATTCGGGCCACTCAGCAGATTGATGCCCGATCATAATTCCCAGGAGAAGGGCAAGGGCTCATCAAGGCTGCCGTGCTGAGCGGCAGTTGATAGTGGAGCTATGGTACCCCAAAGCGACGCGTCTAGCCAAAACAATCGGTTTGGAAATATGGTCCGCACGCAACGGTGCAGACCGTGTGATGCTCAACATTGGTAAAACGTTTTTTCTTCGGCACATCGCCAAACTGACATATCGCCCAGATAGCAGCGGTTAGAGCGGTTGGTAAAGATTTTTCATATACCGTTTTTCTCGAAAAAAATGAACTTCCATTTCGGCATACGGTCGATTTTTTGGGGTATTCGGTCGGCATTTCGTTATAATCATTTCGGTTTTATTTCTTTTGGTTTATCTATCAGCGCAAGACGATGTCAGATGGAGGTCTGAATGTACAAGCGCACCAAGATTGTATGCACCATGGGTCCCGCCTGCGATAGCGACGAGACCATCCGCGAGATGATCAAGGCGGGCATGAACGTCGCCCGTTTTAACTTCTCGCACGGATCCTACGACGAGCACCACGGTCGCATCGAGCGCGTCCGTCGTATTTCCAAGGAGCTCGGTCTGCCCGTCGGCATCCTGCTCGACACCAAGGGCCCCGAGGTCCGCACCGGCCTTCTGGTCGATGGCAAGAAGGTTGCCGTCAAGACCGGCGACAAGATTGTCGTCACCGCTCAGCCCACGTCCGAGGATTTCCACGGCACCGCTGAGCACATCTCCCTCGACTACCTGGCTCTGCCCTCCGAGGTCGAGAAGGGCTCCCTCATCCTGATCGATGACGGCCTGGTTGCTCTCGAGGTCGAGTCCGTCAGCGGCCAGGACATGACCTGCGTCGTTAAGAACGACGGCCTGATCGGCGAGCGCAAGGGCGTCAACATGCCCAACGTCAACATCTCGCTGCCCGCCATCACCGAGCGCGATCGTCAGGACATCCTCTTTGGCCTGACCGAGAACATCGATTACATCGCCGCTTCCTTCATCCGTGACGGCGAGTCCGTCCGCGGCATCCGCGAGCTTTGCCGCGAGAACGGTGGCGAGCACGTGACAATCTTCCCGAAGATCGAGTGCGCCCTGGGCGTCGAGAACTTCGACGAGATCCTCGAGGCTTCCGACGGCATCATGGTCGCCCGTGGCGACCTGGGCATCGAGATCAAGCCCGAGCTCGTTCCCCACATCCAGAAGGAGATCATCGCCAAGTGCAACGCGGCCTACAAGCCCGTTATCACCGCTACGCAGATGCTCGACTCCATGCAGCAGAACCCGCGCCCGACGCGCGCCGAGGTTGCCGACGTTGCTAATGCCATCTACGACGGCACCGACGCCGTTATGCTCTCTGGCGAGTCCGCTGCCGGTAAGTACCCGGTCGAGGCCGTTAAGATGCAGGCCAGCATTGCTCTCGAGACCGAGAAGTACCTCCCGGCCCACGCTCCGCTCGAGGTTCCGGCCGATGCTCACGGCACCCGCGTTGTCAACAACGTTGTGGGTATGTCCGCTGTGAACATGGCCACCACCGTTGGCGCCAAGTGCATCACCGTGCCGACGACCACCGGTCGTACCGCTCGCCTGATCTCGCACTTCCGTCCCAACATGCCGATTTGCGCGTTCTCCCGCCACGAGTGGGCCGTCCAGCAGATGATCATGTACTGGGGTGTTATCCCGCACCAGGCCGAGATTACCCAGGGCACCGTCAATGGCACGATCGTCAAGGCGATCGAGACCGCTAAGGAGCTCGGCTACGTCAAGACTGGCGATTTGACCGTCGCTACCGCCGGGGATCCCCGCATGAGCGTCCAGCTCGAGGACAAGGTCTCCTCGACCAACGTCGCTTACGTCGCTCAGGTGCGCTAAGTCGTACTTGCAAGCAGACTTGCATTGCAAAGGGCCCGGAAGGCAAAGCCTTCCGGGCCCTTTTTCTGTGCGCAAATACCTCTTACACGGCATGACACGCAACCAGCTACTTATGGCATGCTACGAAATGTGCAGCTCGTTTGCCGTGTTTACACCCTGCGACGGGAGTTATTGGTCGATTGGGATGAGCTGTTCGCCGTCAAGCCGGCCAGCTAGCAGCTAGTGATCAGAGGGACTGCGGGGACGTCAGAAGCGGCAACGCGAGTCGCAAAGCCCACCTCGGTCAGCTCGATGACCTCGGTAAACGTTGCATCGAAAAACTCCTCAGTTAGCAGGCGGTATGGCGGATGATCGGGCTCACCGGGGTTTTCGCGCACAATCTCGTGCATAACGCCGATGGTCTTGAGCACATACTCCTTATGGATGGGATACTGCCCAAAACGTGCCGCAGCGGTATACAGACGATCGGTCGCACGCGGGATGGAAACAATGCCGAGCGTCTTACCAAACCAGTCAAAATCGCCCTGCTTTTTAATGCGGAATTCCTCGCACGGCTTGCCGCCGTGCGCCTCCAGGTACTGATTCACGCGCGTATTCCATACGGTATCGGCCACCAGATGCGACCAGACGCCCAGCGTTAAATCGAGCAGCGACTGCGCCACATCTTCGGACGCAAGCGAGAACTCACAGGCGCCGGGACCGGCAACCGGCTCGGCATCCTTGTAGCGCTGGGGATAGTGCACGCGGTTCAGTCGCTCGCGCTCCTCGATAATCGAGGTCGCCGCGGCTGGCGCACCGGTGGGCGAACTTTTAAGCAGCGGCGTCACATAGGTATCCCAGAACTCGTGCTCGCGTGGTTTGGGGATAGGCTCGGGCTTAGCAAAGTGCGTGATGCGGTACGGGATGGGATCGGCGATGCCAGGAACCATATAGCCCACAAAGATGTCCGGAACCACGCAGCCAAACAAAAAGGCATTGCGGTCGCGCACGCTATCGGCAAGCACGCTAGCACGTGTCAGCAAGCGCTCCGTTTGAGCGATATGAATGTTCCAGCTTGGCATAGCCACCCCCATAAAAAACCTGGATAACTATACCATCACGGCAAAGCCGCGCGGGCGGCTACGCATCCTCTACGCAGCAACTATTCCGCAGCACCGCTCTCGGTTCCATACGACGGCGAAGGCGCCTCGACCACATGGTGATATCGATCGATATAGATGGCACGGGCCCCCAAGCGGCGCACCAAATCTTGATGGTGCGTACTCATCAAAACCGTCTTACCGGCAGCAACGTAGGCCAGCAAAAAGTTGACTACGATGTCGCACGAGTCCTCATCGAGCCCGTTGGTGGGCTCATCGAGCACTAGGATATCGGGGTTCATCGATACGACTGCCGCCAGCGCAACGCGCTTCTTTTGCCCGCCCGAAAGCTGATAGGGCGAGGCATCGACCAGATCGACAACCTGGAACAGCTCCATGGCATCGCGGACGCGGCGCTCGAGCTCGTCTGTCGGCAGCCCCATCTGCGCGGGACCAAAAGCAACTTCCTCGCCCACCGTGGCACAGAACAGCTGGGCGTCGGCATTCTGGAACACAAAGCCCACGCGCTGATGAAAACGCTGAGCGGCTGCGGAATCCTTGAGATATGCCGCATCGACCACGCGCCCATCGAACAGGTACGCACCCGCGTCCGTAAGCTCAAGGCCGTTAATAAGGCGCATGATCGTCGTCTTGCCACAACCGTTAGGACCAAGCAGGGCAACGAGTTCACCACGATCGACCTGCAGCGACACACCATCGACAACCGTATGCCCCGCATAGGAGAACACCACGTCGCGAAACTCGATGAGCGGCACGCTCTTGGCGCCAGTAGCACCGCTCGCGCCCATCACGCCATTCGTATCGTTTGCCAAAACGTCGCCCTTCCCTATCCACATCGACGGCTCGGCCGCCCGCGCTACAGCACCACGCACAACACGGCGAGCAGCACCACGACGGCCGCATAAACCGCATCGCGCCAGCCAAAGCCGCTCCGCCCGGGCGCCGGGTACGCACCGGCAAAGCCGCGGCAGAGCATAGCCTCGTCCATCGCGTGGCTGCACTCCATCGCCTTGATAAAGGTCATGCCCATGATACCCGCGATCGAATCGGTACGCGAAAATCCCTCAGGCGCACGGCCAACGCTGCGCAGCATGACCGATTCGCACAGATCGTGCGCCGTGCGTCCCAGCACCTCGATATGCTTGAGTGCCATATCAAAGGTAAAGATGACCTCGTCGGGCAGGCGCAGCATCTTAAGCGCCGCCGACATGCGACTCCAGGTGAGCGTCCACGAAACGCCCAGCACCAGCGACACGTTAATGAACGTCTTGAGTGCAATCTTGAGCATGGCGCCCGTGGCAGACGCGCCTAGCAGCAGGGCAGGCAGTGCCAGAACCACCGCAAGCCCCGTGGCGCCGAGCGCCGGTACAAAGGTCGCACGCAGCCCGCGTGCGGGGCGCACGGCAACGAGCACCAGCGCGATGGCCGCCATCAACATGAGGTACAGCGGGCTCTGCGTCAGACACACGCACAGGACGCAAACGAACATCCCCACCAGGCGCACCGGAGCCGAAACGCAAGAAAGGGCGCGGTCGACCATCGACCCGCCCTCGTGCGCGCCTCCACCCAGGCGAACCCGCTCAAGCAGGCTCGCCAGGTGCAGGACATTCTTTTGCATCACACGATGCCGAGCCCCCGCGGGCTCGTAACGCTCCTCGGCCGCAAGCCAACTAGGCAGCTCGGCTATTGCCATGAGCACCGCTTTCCTTGACCGTCAGCGAGACCATGCGGAATGTGATGGTGAGCACCGCCACGCCAATCACGCCCGAAAGAATATACATCGCAGCCTGGCCGGCAAAGCCAAGGCCCTGTTCCTCGGAATAGGCCTGCAGATAATCGCCCGTGGGCAGGGCATCGGCAAAGGTCGGGGTGTCAAGGCCGACTGAAGCCTGCAGGCTGTCGTCGCCAGCCTCCTGAACGGCGGTCGCGGCGCCCTCGGCGTCCCACTCGCCCCATGCGTCACCTGTGGCCAACAGGCCCAGCGGCGTGGCCACGACAAGCACGGCGACCAGAATGAGCGTGGGGACCAGCGAGGTCTTCTTAGCGGCAGCGCTCTC
This sequence comes from uncultured Collinsella sp., assembly GCA_900549245.1. Taxonomy (GTDB): domain Bacteria; phylum Actinomycetota; class Coriobacteriia; order Coriobacteriales; family Coriobacteriaceae; genus Collinsella. The sequence goes on along the minus strand of URNQ01000013.1, from coordinate 12,899 downwards.
GGCAGCAAGCTGGCCATCGACGGCCTCGGGCCCGACGATAACGCTCGGCGCCGTCTTCTTAATGAAACCATAGATGGCGGCCGTCGCCACGCCCTCGACCACGCCGGCAACCAGCATATGCGGGATCAACATGGCAGGAATAGCCACGGACAGCGGGAAGGGGCAGTACAGCGGAGCGCCCGAGGCGTTGGTGAAGAGCATCGGCTGAATACCAAACTCGATTGCCGCGCACAGGGCCGCCAGGCACAGGCCGACCCAGCCGCTCACGATGGCCGAAACCGAGGTGCCCCAGCTCTTGTCGTGCAGACGGCTGTTGAGCGCACGGAACACGATAGCAGCGGTAAACGGCAGCACAAAGGCCATGTTAAAGCAGTTGGCGCCAAAGGACAGAACGCCGCCGTCGCCAAACAGCAGCGCCTGCAGCGCGAGTGCAACCGAGACTGCAATGGCAGCAGCCTCGGGGCCTAGCAGCAGCGTGATGAGCGCGCCACCAACAGCGTGACCAGTGGTGCCGCCGGGCAGCGGCACGTTGAACATCATGAGCAAAAAGGAGAACGCAGCGCAAATACCCAGAAAGGCCATATGCTCGCGATCGAGCGTGGCGCGCACTTTCTTGATGCAGTGAACCCATACGGGCACCATCGCCACCGCCATAACGGCATCGGTCTGCGGGGACAGGTAGTTATCTGGAATGTGCATATACGCCTCCCGGTTGCCGGCACATGGGATTGCAGCGCCGCTTGAACCATTTCATCAGTGTTACGAGCTAGATGATTCGTAACACGCCGCAGGCTATGATAGCAAAACGGCGCGCCGCCACAAAAGCAGCACGCCGTTTTGTAATGCGCGTGTCATATATGCAGGGTCAGCGATGCCTTATTCCGAACACCGCGGTCGCGCAGAGCTCCGCAGCAACCGCCATCAGGCCCTACGCCCCCATCGCAAGCCCTAGCCGCGGACCTCGCCGTTTACGCCTTTGCATACCTTGGTGACAATCTTCTGGTGCGCCTTCTCGACCTCTTCGCTGGTGAGCGTGTGGTCATCAGAGCGATACGTAAGTGCGAAGGCCATGGACTTCTTGCCCTTGCCGATGCGGACCGGATCGCGGTAGACATCGAACAGGCGCACGCCCTCGAGCAGCTTGCCGCCGGCACTCGTAATACGACGCTCAAGATCCTCGCAGGTCACAGTGTTGTCGACCACGATAGCAAGGTCGTGCTCAACGGCCGGGTACTGCGAGAACTCACGGTAGTTCTCCTGATTGCGGGCGCCCTTGATCAGCTTGTCCAGATCGAGCTCAAAGGCAACGACAACCTCGTCAATGTCCATAGCCTCGCGCGCCTCGGGGTGAATCTCGCCGACCCAGCCCAGCACGGTGCCGCCGGACAGAACCTCAGCCGCACGGCCCGGCTGCAAAAAGGCATAGCCCTCGCCCTCGACGGGACGGAAGCGGACCTTCTCGATGCGCAGCTGGGCGAGCAGCTCCTCGACAATGCCCTTGCCAAAGAAGAAACGCAGCTTGCGGTACTTCATGTTCCAAGACTGCTCGCTCCACTGACCCGAGAGCACACCCGCCACGGACTTGGTCTCCTTGGGCAGGCTGGCGTTCTCGCGACCGTGGAACAGGCTGCCGACCTCGTACAGATGCACGTTAGGCGTGCCGTGGGCCTCGTTGTAGGCCACAGACTGCAGCAGACCCGGCAGCAGCGAGCGGCGCATCTCGGTCTGCTCGGCCACCAGCGGGTTCATGAGCACCACGGGGCAACCGCGGCCCTCGGTGGACATACCGATCTTCTCCAGGTCGCCCGGGGCGGCAAAGCCAAAAGTCGTGGTCTCGTTGAGGCCGCAGGCGCGCAGGATCTCACCGACCTTACGGGTGAGCTTCTGCTCGCGGGTCAGGCCGCCGATGTGGTTCTTGGCAGCCGGGATGGTCGCCGTCACGCGGCCCATGCCCCACAGGCGCAGGACCTCCTCGATCAGATCGATCTCGCGCGGCAGGTCGGGGCGGAAGCTGGGCGGAGTGACCATAAAGTCCTCGCCGTCACGCTCGACGGTGCAGCCCAGGCGGGTGAGCGAACGCTCGATAAAGTCGGGCTCGATGTCGGCACCGCAGATGGCGTGCACGCGGGCCAGGCGCAGCTTAATGCTGTCGATGGTCTTGGGCGCGGGGAAAACGTCGACATAGCCGGGAGCAACCTCGCCGCCGGCGATCTCCTCGATGAGCGCGCAGGTAACGTTGGCGACATCCATGCAGCCGGTCTCGTCAACCTGGCGCTCAAAGCGAATGGAGGCGTCGGAGATCAGCGACAGGTCACGGCTGGTGTGCGAGGTGCGGCCGGCGTTGAAGCAGGCGCTCTCGACCATCACGTCGACGGTATCGTCCTCGATCTCGGAATCCATGCCACCCATAACGCCGGCCAGCGCCACGGGACGCTCGCCGTCGGTGATAAGGCCCATGCCGGCGTCGAGCACGCGCTCCTCGCCATCGAGGGTCGTGAACTTCTCGTCCTGCTGGGCGGCACGAACCACCACGCGACGGTGGCCATCGCGCTCGGCAAAGGTAGACAGGTCAAAGGCGTGCAGCGGCTGACCGGTGAGCATCATCACATAGTTGGTGATGTCGACGATATTGTTGTGCGGGCGCACGCCCAGGGCGTTAAGGCGCTTGACCATCCAGTCGGGCGAGGGGCCGACCTTCACGTTACGTACGATGCGGGCGACGTAGCGGTCGCACAGGCCCTCGTCGGCAATCTCGACGGAAAGCTCGTCGTCGGTCGCGCGGCCGGTCTCGGCCTTGATGGCGGGCAGCTCAACGTGGAAATCGCGGTCGAAGATGGCGCCGGTCTCGCGGGCCATGCCGATCATGGACAGGCAGTCGGGGCGGTTGGGCGTGATCTCGCAGTCGAGCACAGTGTCGCTCGAGCCCACGTACTCGGCAAACGGCATGCCGCAGGGCGTATCCTCGGGCAGGATCATGATGCCGGAGTGGTCGCCGCCCAGGCCGAGCTCGCGCGCGGAGCAGTTCATGCCCATGGACACGACGCCGCGAAGCTTGCTCTTCTTGATCTTGACGTCGCCAGGCAGAACTGCGCCGATCATGGCCGTGACGATGTGGTCGCCGGCCTCGAAGTTCTGCGCGCCGCAGACGATCTGCAGCGGAGCGGGGTTGCCATCGGCGTCGAGGTTCTTGTCGCCCACGTCGACCGAGCACACATACATATGGTCGCTATCGGGGTGCGGGGTCTTGGTGAGCACCTTGGCAGTCACCACGTGGTCGAAGGACTCGCCCACGGTGTCGATCGCCTCGACCTCGGTGCCGGTACGGATATATTCGTCCGAAAGAGTCTTGGGATCCTCCGGAATATCGATCATGGTCTTGAGCCAGTCGTAAGAAACGCGCATCTAACTGGTCTCCTTTCATAAATGCGGCTTTGAGCCGGAAAACTGCAACGGAGACGGGTTTTCCAAGTGCCGCAGATTGCCTTGAAAGAGGAGGGCCGCGTACTTAGGTACGCAACCGACGATTGAAAGGCAAGGTGCGGTGCTTGGGAAAGCCGCCGGGACTAGAACTGATTTAAGAAGCGCATATCGCCCGTCATCAGGGTTCGCAGATCCGGCAGGTCGTAGCGCAGGGCCGCGACGCGCTCGGCGCCAATACCAAAGGCGAAGCCGGTGTACTTCTCGGGATCGATGCCGCAGTTGATGAGGACGTTGGGGTCGACCATGCCGCAGCCCAGGATTTCGATCCAGCCGCTGTGCTTGCAGAAGTTGCAGCCCTTGCCGCCGCACACGTGGCAGCTCACGTCCACCTCGCAGCTGGGCTCGGTGAAGGGGAAGAAGTGCGGGCGGTAGCGCGTCTTGCGGTCCTCGCCAAACATGCACTTAACAAAGTAGTCGAGCGTGCCCTTAAGATCGCCAAAGGTGATGCCCTCGTCGACGACCAGGCCCTCGATCTGGTTGAACTGCGGCAGGTGGCAGGCGTCGGCCGTGTCGGGGCGGTAGACGGTGCCCGGGCAGATCATGTAGATGGGCGGCTTTTGCGACTCCATGGTGTGGATCTGCACGCCCGAGGTCTGGGTGCGCAGCAGCACGTCGGACTCGCCGTGGGCGTGAGCCTCGGGGTGCGCGACGCTGCCGGGATTGTTGTCGACCACGTAGAACGTGTCGCGGGCCGAGCGGCTCGGGTGATCCATGGGGGCGTTGAGCGCGGTGAAGTTGTAGTAGGAGGTGTCGACCATGGGGCCGGACTCGACGGTGTAGCCGATGCCGCAGAAGATGTCCTCGGCCTCCTCGATGATCTGCTTGATCAGGTGCTGGTGACCAATCTGCGGACGGACGCCCGGCAGCGTGATGTCGACGGCGTCGTGCTCCAGTGCGCGCTTGAGGGCGGCGGCCTTCATCTCGGTGTTGCGCTCGTCGAGCATGCCCTCAATCAGCTGGCGCATCTCGTTGGCGCGTTTGCCCATGACGGGGCGATCCTCGGGGGCGAGCTTGCCCATCATACGCATCAGGCCAGTGATGCGGCCCTTGCGGCCGAGCAGCTCAACGCGCGCGGCCTCGAGCTTGGCGGCGTCGTCTGCGCCGGCGACGAGCTCCTTGGCCTCTTCCTCGAGTTTGACCAGATCATCAATCAGACTCATGTCTTCCCTTTCGTCTCTCGCGCATCCGCGCTCCGGGACGGCTGACGCCGCCCGATGCTGCGGATGCGCGGCCCGGTTCGGTAACAAAAAACCGTCCTCGGGCATGTGCATTGCCCAAGGACGGTTGAATTCCGCGGTACCACCTTGTTTGACCCAGCGGATGTCTGGCCCGCCGTGCCCACTCTGCGCCCCTTATCGCGAGGCTCACGGCTTCCCTACTGGGGCCAAGGAGCAGGCCCCCGGTTCCCCTCCTGGGGCCTCCCCGCCGCTAGCCGCGCGCCCGTTGAGGTCGCTGCTCGGGAGTGAACGCTTGGCCCTTGCCACCGCAGGAAGGCTTGCAGCCCATGACCTTCCCTCTCTTGCCGGCGACGCGGCGGGCAAAACCCTCTCCGTCAACGCATTGGGCTATAGGATAACACATTCTGCGTGTGCATCGCCGCGTTCCGTTTTGTTCGCACTGGGTACAAGGCAGGTAGCTGTGCAAACTGGCCGCGCGCCCACCCGAAGCGCTCGGCTCACGAGATCAAGGATATGGTATGGGAAAGAAACTCGATAAGAAGGCCGAGCCTGCAGCGGGCAAGACATCCAAAGGCATGAAGGTCGATAAGGCCGTCAAAAAATTCCGCAAGCTCGAAGGCAAGCTGTGGACTCGTGAGTACCTGCTCAAGATTGCCGAGTTTGACGGCGCGACCATTGCCCCCGCCAACGGCGCAGCAGCGCGTGCCGACGCCATGGGCACGCTTGCCGGCGAGCATCACAAGCTGCTGACCAGCGAGAAGTCCGTTGAGCTCGTACGCTCGTTAGCGCGCGAGACCGTCGCCGGCGGCAAAATCGACGACCCTCAGCTGCTCGACGAGATCCGTGTGCTCGGCCGCGATCAACGTGAGGCCAGTGCCATCCCCACCGAAGAAGCCGAGGCCTGGACCAGGCTCACCTGCGAGGCGGACGCCGTGTGGCGCAAGGCCAAGGCAGCCAACGACTGGGCGAGCTTTGAGACCTATGTGGATAGAATCGTCGCCCAACTTAAGCATCAGGCCGAGCTCATGGACCCCAAGCGCGATCCATACGACGTTTGGCTCGACCAGTACGAGCGCGGCCTTTCCGCCAAGAGCTTCGACGCGTTTTGCGACGAGGTCAAGGCCACGGTCGTGCCGCTCGTGCACGCCATCGGCGAGCGCGGCCAGCAGCCGGCTGCCGACTTTTTGCACGCCCACGTGCCCGAGGCTGCCCAGCGCGCCATGAGCTTCGACCTTATGAAGCTTGTCGGCCTGGACCTGGACGACACCACGCTTGCCTTTACCGAGCATCCGTTTAGCGAGGGCTTTGCCGTGGGTGATGCGCGCATCGCGACGCACATCTACGAGGACGACTGCATCTCCAACGTCTACAGCATCATCCACGAGGCGGGGCACACCATGTACGAGCTGGGCGTCAATCCCGCCTACGCGCGCACCTGCCTGGAGGGCGGCACCTCCATGGGCATCCACGAGAGCCAGAGCCGCTTTTTCGAGAACACCGTGGGTCGCAGCCGCGCCTTTATGGGCCCGCTGCTCGAGGTGCTGCGTCGTCACGCGCCCGAGGTCTACGGCGACGTCGACGAAGACACGCTCTACCGCGCCGTGAACATCGCGCAGCCGTCGTTGATCCGCACCGAGGCCGACGAGCTCACCTATCCGCTGCATATTATGGTGCGCTACCAGATTGAGCGTATGCTGTTTGCCGGCGAGGCTGCGGCCAAGGACATCCCCGCGCTTTGGAACCGCTTTATGGACGAGTACCTGGGCATTCCCGTTCCCGACGACACGCACGGCTGCCTGCAGGATACGCATTGGAGCGGCGGTTCGTTTGGCTACTTCCCCACGTATGCGCTGGGTAGCGCCTACGATGCCATGTTTGTGCCGGCCATGTGCCGCGACGGCGTCGACCTTACCGGTGCCTGCGCGAGCGGCGATCTGGCGCCCGTCCGCGCCTGGCTGGGCGAGCACATTTGGCAGTGGGGCCGCGCCAAAGACGCGCCGGAACTCATCAAGGGCGCCTGCGGCATGGCCTTTGACGTCCGCTACTACTGCAGCTACCTGCAGGACAAGTTCACCACACTGTACGAGCTGTAAGGATTGACCAGCACGCCGTCGCCAACGCCAACTATGTTGACGCCAATGTCTTGGCAACGTCAGCGAAAACGACCCTAAGCGAGCAAGGTGACGTGAAATGAAAGGGCGCTGACCTTCTGGTCGCGCCCTTGAAATTGAACGTCAGATTGCCGCTTAGGGGCGTTTGCAGCGTCGAGCAGTTACGCGGTTTGGTAAAACCGCGTAACTACAGAGCCTCGAGTGCGTTGGCGATGCGCTTCATGGCGGCATCGGCGGATGCTTGGTCGGGCGCCTCGGCCAGCACGCGGATAACCGACTCGGTTCCGCTCTTGCGTACGAGCACGCGGCCCTCGCCTGCCAGCGCAGCCTCGGCCTCGGCGATGGCGTTCTGCACGCCCATGTTCTCGAGCGCGGCGTCCTTGTCCGCCACGCGCACGGCCACCTGCGCCTGCGGTAGCAGCTTGCACGGAGCCGTGAGCTGCGGGAGCGGCTCCCGGCCCCCAAGCACGGTCGCTCGGCGCGGATCACTTCCATCACGCGCAGCGAGGTCATAATGCCGTCGCCCGTGCGCTCGATATCGCCAAAGATCGTATGGCCCGTCTGCTCGCCGCCCAGGCTGTAACCGCCCTCGCGCATCTTGGCATACACGTGACGGTCGCCCACACCGCTGGTCACGGCACTTAGGCCGGCAAGCTCCAACGACTTGATCAGGCCAAAGTTGCTGGCAATCGTCGGAACCACGGTACCGCCCGAAAGGCGACCGTGCTTGTTCAGGTACACGCCGCACACGTACAGGATCTGGTCGCCATCGACCACGCGGCCGCGCTCGTCCACGGCCAGGCAGCGGTCGGCATCGCCGTCATAGGCAAAGCCCACGTCCAAGCCCTGCTCCACCACGTGGCGCTGCAGGCGCTCCATATGCGTGGAGCCGCAGTCGACGTTAATGTTAAAGCCATCGGGCGCGGCATTGATCACGCGCACGTCGGCGCCCAGCGCGTCGAACACCGGCTTGGCCACCGAGCCGTTGGCGCAGTCGATGCCGATCTTGACGCCCTGCAGCGAAAAGTTCGCGCTGGCGATGAGCGAGGCAATGTAGCGGTTGCGGCCCTGCATGTAGTCCACCGTGGCGCCGATGTGGTTGCCCGTGGCCAGCGGCACCTCGCTCTTGCCATCGACGTAGTCCTCGATGAGCTCCAGTACGTCCTCGTCCATCTTAAAACCGTCGCTATTGACGAGCTTAATGCCGTTATCGCAAAACGGGTTGTGGCTCGCGCTGATCATGATGCCGCAATCGAAGCAGCCTTCCACGGTCTGATGCGCTACGCCCGGCGTGGGGATCACGTGCAGCATATAGGCGTCCGCGCCGCTCGCGACCAAGCCACTCACCAGCGCTGCCTCGAACATATAGCTCGAACGACGTGTGTCCTTGCCCACGATGACGCGCGCCTTGCGCTCGCGATTGGCGCCGTAATACCAGCCCACAAAACGACCGATCTTATAGGCGTGCTCTACCGTCAGCCCAACGTTGGCCTCGCCGCGAAAGCCGTCGGTGCCAAAGTACTTCATGCACTCTCCTTATAAAATGGGGCGAACAGATTATCTGTCCGCCCCAAAATGGTACTCGATTATCTGGATTATCAGAAAAACCCTACGCCGAAGCGCTGTCGCGAGCCGCCTGGCACGTGGGAGTCTGGCGCAGTGTAAGCGGCTTGTCTCCCGCCTCGGCCGACGTAGTCAGCGTATAGGTGATCGTCGTCGTCTCACCCGCGTGCAAGTCAACGGTTCCCGTATAGAAGGGAATACCATGCCAAGTGAAAGCGCCAAGCCCAAACTGGGTTCCCTCAACGGTAAGGTCTGAAATGTTTCCGCCCGTTGGTGCAAACACCGAAACATACAGGCGCTCGTCATCACGCGCGGCATCGGGCGCGCTCGCTGCAACGTAGTCGGGCAGCTTGCCGGCCTCTTCCTGCGTCATAATGTTCGCCAGGGTAACGGTGATGCGATAAGAGCACGTGCCGTCGCCATTCTTGACGCCCTGGCCAATCTGCGTATCGGCGTTGAGGTACCAATCGAGCTTGGAGAAGCTCAGGTTGTTAAAGTAGACACCGGCAACGGGATCTTCGCTCGGATCGTCCGGATCGGGCAGCGAGGCGTCGATGTTCATTTCCTTGATAGCGTTCTGCTCGTCGTCGTTTTTCATCCACGCGATCAGGCGGCCCTCTTCGGCACCGCGCTCAACGGCGCTAACGAGCTTCGTAACATCGACATCGCCGATGCCGCCGAGAATCTTGCCGAAAGCGGCACTGGCAACGGAGGCGAAGATACCATCTGACTCCTCGACCGGATAATTCCAGTACACATCGTGCATGAGAACCTTGGCCGCATTGGTGCCGTCGACAACCGTGCCATCGGGTAGCGAGACATTGCCGACAAGGCCCAGCATATACTGCAGGAACACCGGATCGATGCCGATGACGCCGTCAACATCTTGGCCATACTCGGACTTCCACAGGGCAGCGACACGCTGCGAGTTGCGGGGCCAGTCAGGCGAATAGGTGTTACCCGAGATATATAGGTTACTGTGATCGCCAAACAGTGTCTCATCTTCCTCGTCGACACTCTCGACCGCCTCGTCCTTGCTACGGGCGATGCAAGCAACAAAATCGCCGATCGACATCTGGCCATCGGTAACCGAAATCAGACCCTGCGAGCCGCCAAAGCCGCCGCAGGCACGAATCTCGACATTATTCATGGCGTACACCAGGTAGTTGCGCGTCTGGCCGTTGGCGCCGAGCATCTGGGGAAGGACAGGGGCGACCTTCTCCGCCGCGTCAACCGCGCCGCTGAGGGTAGCAAAGCCATCCTTGGCCTTATCGACCAGCTCGGTCACCTGGGAAATATGCGTGTCGCCAATACCCTGGATCTTTTCGTTGGCGCTCTTGAACACCTTCGAGCTGCTGGAAAGCGAATCGGCGACCGCCTGCAGCGCAGAGACGTTGATCATTCCATCCTGGAACAGCTTGCCGGGTGTTGTCTGCGAAAGGTTGTCGGCCATGGGGACCAGCGCATTGCTCGAGACATCGGACAAGGCATCGATCATGGTACGGGCCGCGTTGATGTCGCTGCCGTACACCGGAATAAACGAAGCCGCCGTCCACAGCGGGCTCGAGGTCTCCGCCTTCATGTTATTGCAGAGCTCGTCGATCTTCTTCGCATCGTCGGGCAGCGTCGAAAAATCGCCCGACGTGACCTTGTCCTTAAGGCCGCCGACAATCTCGACAGCCTCCTTCGCTTCGCTCTTCACGGTCTTTGCCGAGTTGAGCAGCATAAAGCCACTCGCACCAAGCGCAACAAGAAGCACCGCGACAACGGCGGCGACAACGGCGCCAGTGTGACGCTTCTTGCGCTCGCCCTTGCGATGGCGATGACGGACCAGACCGTCCGAGGTTGAACTCGACGAAGCGTCGTTGCCGTAGTTCAGGCCAAAATCGTAATAATCTTCCTTGGAACCGGAGCCCTTAAACTCGGCACCGTTATCTTCCAAACGGGCGAACGTGCCGGTCTCAGAGGCACCCGTATAGATCGTACCAAGGTTGCCCGTAAGCCCCGCGTCACCGGCAGAGGGAGTATTGTTGGCGGCATTGCCGGCATTAATGTTGTCGGCGGCATTCGCGGCGTTGGCAGTGCCTGCGTTGTTCGCAGGTGTCGAAGGAGCCCCGCTCGGCTGCGACGTGGGGGTCGCACCGCCCGCAAAGACATTCCCTCTTGCTCGACCGGTCTTTTTGGCCTTCTGAGACTGCTCATACAGAGCGGTAAACATCGCCGTCTCGTCCGGGGACGTGCGCTTACCGGCACTGTTCTGACCAGCTCCGCTCGGCATGCCAGCTTTTCCAGTCCCGTTCGAACGCGGCGGAACCGCAGGACGGCCGCTGTCGCTGCCCTTAAAGTGATTACCAGCCATAAAGAAATCCTCGCAATTGAGTCGCAATGAAAAAGTCCATAACGTTACTAGTTTATGGCATATTGGGCATCGACAGCTAAACTCCAGACACGGACATCAATTGGCGAAAATGTGGCGCAACACCTTATCTGTCTTGACGGCGCCAGCTACACCGTAAGGAACATCATCACGATGATCATGGCAAAGCCGATAAGGTCGGTCGGCAAAAATACCGTGCCCAGCATAACGGCGCTGGTGATGGTCGCCGAAACCGGCTCCACGGTTCCGAGGAGGCCCCCCCGCCCGGAGCCGATGTCCTTAACGCCCTGCATATACAGCATGTAGGCAAAAAACGAACCGATGACCACGAACACCGCGAGCGCCTCGATACCGGCAGCGTCGAGCGCCGGCATATGCGCCCAGGGCTGTACGAAGATGCACGAGACCACACCAGCCGTGAGCATGGCAGAGCCTGTAACGATGGGACTGCCGTATTCGGGCAGGATCTTGGCGGGAATCACCGCCATGCACGTAGCGCTGACCGCGCACATGAGACCCGCGATCAAGCCGAGCGGCGAGATGCTCAAACTGGTGGGGTCCCCGCCGGTAGCGATTAAAAAGGTGCCGCCGAGGGCCAAGCCGATGCCGACCGCCTCGCGCACGCGCGGCATGCGGCGATCGACCACGCAGGTATAGCCCATGATGATGACCAGCTGCAGGCATTGAAGCACCGTCGCCGTTCCGGCGTTGGTCAGGCGCACGGCCGAAAGATAGCAGAACTGGTTGAACAGCAGACCAAAGGCGGTAAAGAACAGCAGCTGTTTGCGATCGGCGGGCGTGGTCCAGAGCTTGACGAGGCGCTCGCGGTCGCGCGTGACACCCCCAGCCATAAAGAGCAGGCCGGCGAGAATCTGGCGAACGCTCATAAGCCACAGGGTGTCGACGTGGTAGGTATCGAACAGAAAGCTCGCGCTGGTGCCCGAGAAGCCCCAAAATGAACCGCCCATCAGCGTAGCCAGAACGCCCGTTATCATCTTGCGCGTCGAGGCATTATTGAGACGTCCACGCCACGCGCGACGAATGCTGCGACTGAACTCATCGGTACCTTCGGGCACCTCAACGTTCGAAATGTCGGTCATAGGCACCGAAGCTTTTGCGTTTTCGAGCTGCTCAGCGCGCTCTCTGCTCATTCCACTCCCCCGAAACAATCTGGAAACAATTCGGCTTACCTTACCACGGTATGGATGCAAGCTAACAGCTTGGCCGTTTATCGGTAAGACAAATCCGTCAATGACGTTCGTCCACGACTCCATGACGTATCGACTAACGCATTATGCATCAAGCGGTCCACGGCTACGAGCTCTTAAAAAAGACAAGATCGACGCGGAGCCCTACTCCACAAGCTAACGATTTTTAAAAATGCTCTTGCCACCAGGTCCTGGCTCCGCTATATTATTCCCTGCGCATTCGCGCACCCTTGATCGGGCGTTTAGCTCAGGGGGAGAGCGCTTCCCTGACACGGAAGAGGTCAGAAGTTCAAATCTTCTAACGCCCACCAAATGTTCGCAGCTCAGAGGCTATGTCTCTGGGCTGTTTTGTTTTATGTCGCCAAATCCGCTGGCAGCTCCAACCGTCATCGCAACGTAACATCAATTCACCTGACGAATGGCTGCCAAACAAATTCAATGCCCCAACATCAACAATAACTTTGATATCCATCACGAATATAAATTCGCTTGATGTGCACGAGCAACAGATGGCGCTCCTTTTTGAGTTTTGGCAAATACCCGCGGTTATTTTGCCGCTTCGCATCCCCAAGTGTTCATTCACCGACGTCTAAACCGCAATCCGTCAAGCTCTCGGCAAGGTTGCCGCCAGCCGACCAAAAGCTGGCCATTTACTTTGCCAATTTGCCCAACGCCACAACCAACCAGCCCGCACAGCGACTTCTCGGCCAAACGCTACGACGTCCACGCCCTGCGGTATCCTTGAGCCACCTGCACCCGCGCACCAAGGAGCCGCTATGCGCACCGAGCTCGATGTCCCCTTTTCGCAAAAAGAAGAAGCCAAGGCGCTGGGCGCCAAATGGGACCGGACCAAAAAGATCTGGTATGTGCCCAGCGGCGTTAATCCCGAGCCCTTTGCCGAGTGGCTGCCCGGCGTAGACCGATCCGACCCCTCCGCACCGTATATATATCTGGTACTGGGCAAGCGCGAGTGCTGGAAGTG
>URNQ01000012.1 GCA_900549245.1 uncultured Collinsella sp. | reverse complement strand
GGTGGCCTTGCCAAAAAAACCCCCAAAGCCAACACCCGAAAAAGCCGCTAACCAACCCGAGACGTCTGCGTTCCAAAACAGCGATGTCTTTGGCGACGAGGCCGAGGACGATCAGCCCGCCGATCAAGGCGCTTCCGAGTCGACGCCGGAGCCCGAGACGCCGCAGCCCGCCATCTCGCTCACGGTCGTCTATGACCCCGAGAACGCCAACGCCGGCATCACCACCATGGCATCCACGCCCATCGAGGCAAAGTCGAGCGTCGAGAATGAGAGCGCGACGCAGGTTGAGGTTAAAACTGCAGCCGCAGACGCGCCCGTCACCGTGGAGCCCGCAGATTCCGCGATCAAGCCGGATTCGACGCCGGAGCCCGCACCCGTCATCGAATCCGTGCCCGCCGCTGCTTGCGACCAAATTCCCGCACCGGCACCGTCTCCGGCCCCCGCTGCAGCACCGGCCCCCGCACCCGCAGCACCGACCATCCCCGAGGACTTCCCCGTCGATTTCGCAACCGAGGTCTTCTGCCCCGGCCCGCTTCTGCACCAGTTGTCGACCTATCTCCCCTACGGCGCCGACACGCTCGGCATCGTCGGCGAGTACTACTGGATCGCCCGCGAGCGCGGAACCATCGAGGCCGCGCGAAACCGCGCAAGCTTCCCCCTGCGTTACACGCAGGCAGGCGAGCGCCACGAAGTCACCGTGCGCATCCGTCGCAACACCACCGGCGGCCTCGGAGCCGCCTGGACCATCGACAAGGTCAACGCCCCGGCCGAGTGACAAAACGGCCCTGGATAGCCATTTGACCATCCAGGGCCGTTTGAAATCAGACCTTTTGGCTGTCATCAGCACATATAGACACCAGAGAAGCAAGCTCCTCCTCAAGTTGCGGAGCAAAATACCTAAAAGAAACTTGTGCTCCAATCGGTATCGACTCAATCATATTCGCAGCATTATCTGAAACACGGTACGATGCAGTTTCACCTGTCTTTAATTCCTCTATTGAGCAGACAGCGTCTTCAGCATCAATCGACCTAAGCATGCCTTTACCTTGCAACATCACATCGGCATGCCCACCAGCTATTTCCAATGAATCTGAGTTTGTCACAGACATTTCTCCGGAATCTCCGCGCGGCATCTCTTCTTTTGTTGAACAGCTCACCAATAAAGCCATCAACACCAAAGACAGGACTAAACGAATCGTCCTACTTCGAAAAAGTCGTTCCATAAGTCCACGCATAATAACTCTGATCATACTTCAGGAAGGATAAGGATGAATTCCAGCCGTCCGCTATGCCAATCATCTGCCTTATCTCTCCAGTTTTCTTACCAGTAAGTGTGGCGTAAGCCTCCGCTGTTACAGAATGGGCTGATCCGTTGTACAAACTCGCATGTAAAACATTCGGTCTATTAGAGTTAATCTCATTTTGAATGTTCGCGATAGCCGGGGAGGAGACAGTGCGAGCGATAAGATTACTCCCTCTGCTTGCGCAGTAATTTGTAAACCCCGTTGCACAGGTTGAAATCGGCGTTCCGCCCAAAACAACACCGGGAACAGTCTGTTCTTCATCGGAAAGAGCATGGGTATTGGTGTAATTCCATATCTGCATATATTGCGAAGGGTCGCTATATAAATTGGCAATGCCATACAGTTCCGCAACGTTCGAAAAAGCTGTCACCATACAAGCATAGTGGGCGGTAAGCCTCTTAATCTCGCTTTCATCATATGACATAAACTGAGAAATGGAACGAAATCCAGATACTGTGTAATCCTGCATTTGAGTTGCGTAAATTACAACATCGTTCCAGCTTGAAGGTTTATTCGATAAAACGACAGGCCGTCCTTCTATGGAAACAGCCGGGATTGTTCTTCCGCAATTTGTTGTTATTGAACCGTCCAAAGATTGCACGCCGAATTCGAATGGATTGATCATTACGACTGGGTTATTGAAAGAATAAGGCTCGACACCAAGATCTCCTCCCCGATCCATAGGGCTGACTAAGCCGTCTCCAAAACGATATCCCGTAAGTATTTCATCATCTGAAGCATCTAAAACCAAATAGCCCGCGGCTCTATTGGATGTCACAACCGGAACAATGTAACCAAGCGGGGACCCATCAACGTCTACAAAAGGAATAGGGTCAGAAGGCGTATACGAAGAGCCGAGGAGTCCCTTTATATATTTATCGGCAAGCTCTTGCGCAATTTCAGAAGTAAATTGTATCTGCTCACCATCAATATTGCCCGTCGAAGCAAAAACCTCTTTCGGACGTGCGGCTAAGGCGACAATTGAAGACGCGACAAGCTGCAGAAAACGACGACGCGAAAGCATATGTTCTTCTTTCTAGAGGAGCGACTTATAAGATACTTCTATTCTATAACCTTTTTTGTAACGTTACAGCACTGGTTATATTTCAATTCGATTCGCTTATGTCCTTGTAACCCAATACGTCTTTACGTTTTAAACGGAATTAGAAAATCACTCATAGCAAAAACGGGCTTTAATCCCAAGGAGATGACTTTGATTATGAATCAAACCAGCAGCCAGGGCATAGATGCAGTTCAATTGCTACAAGAAAGGCCGCCCTTGCTGGCGGCCTTTCTACTTGCTACTAGTCACGCGTCAGCTTGCGGTGAATACGATGCGGCTGAGCTGCGTCCTCGCCCAGGCGCTCGATGCGGTTGGCCTGATAGGCCTCAAAGTTGCCCTCAAACCAATACCAGTTGCCCGGGTTCTCGTCGGTGCCTTCCCACGCCAGAATGTGCGTGGCGACGCGGTCCAGGAACATACGGTCGTGGCTAATGACCACCGAGCAGCCCGGGAACTCGAGCAGCGCCGCCTCGAGCGAGGACAGCGTCTCGACGTCGAGGTCGTTCGTGGGCTCGTCGAGGAGCAGCAGGTTGCCGCCCTGCTTGAGCGTGAGCGCCAGGTTCAGACGGTTGCGCTCGCCACCGGAGAGCACTCCAGCGCGCTTCTGCTGGTCCTGACCCTTAAAGCCAAAGCTCGCCACGTACGCGCGGCTCGGAACCTCGGTCTCACCCACCATCATGTGGTCCAGGCCGTCCGAGACGACCTCCCACAGGTTCTTATCGGGGTCGATGCCGGAACGGTTCTGGTCGACGTAGGAGATCTTGACGGTCTCGCCCACCTCGAGCTCGCCCGAAGTCAGCGGCTCCAGGCCCACAATCGTCTTGAACAGCGTGGTCTTGCCCACGCCGTTGGGGCCGATGACGCCCACGATGCCGTTGCGCGGCAGGGTGAACGAAAGGTCGTCGATAAGCACACGGCCATCGAACTCCTTGTGCAGGTGATGGGCCTCGAGCACCTTGTTGCCCAGACGCGGTCCCACGGGGATGCGGATGTCGGTCCAGTCGAGCTTCTGGCTTGCGCGGGCCTCGGCCTCCATCTCCTCGTAGCGAGCCAGACGGGCCTTGTTCTTGGCCTGACGGGCCTTGGGCGAGCTGCGTACCCACTCGAGCTCGGCCTCCATGCGCTTGGCGAGCTTGGCATCGCGGTTACCCTGAGCCTCGATACGCGCGGCCTTGGTCTCCAGATACGTGGAGTAGTTGCCCTTGTAGGGATAAAGGTGACCACGGTCGACCTCGCAAATCCACTCGGCAACGTTATCCAGGAAGTAACGGTCGTGCGTGACGGCAAGCACCGCGCCCTGGTAGTTGTGCAGGAAGTGCTCGAGCCACAGGATCGATTCGGCGTCCAGGTGGTTGGTGGGCTCGTCGAGCAGCAGCAGGTCGGGAGCCTCGAGCAGCAGCTTGCACAGGGCCACGCGACGGCGCTCGCCGCCGGAAAGCACGTTGACCGGCATGTCAGAATCGGGCAACTGCAGAGCGTCCATGGCCTGACCGAGCTTGGAATCGATATCCCAGCCGTCGGCGGCGTCGATCTCGTCCTGGAGCTTGCCCATCTCGGCCATGAGGGCGTCCATGTCGCAATCCGGGTCGCACATCTCCTCGCCGATCTTATTGAAGCGATCGACCTTGGCGATCATATCGCCAAACGCCATGCGCACGTTCTCGATGACGGTCTTGTTGTCGTCGAGCGGCGGCTCCTGCTGCAGGATGCCCACGGTGTAGCCGGGGGTGAGCCTGGCATCGCCGTTGGAGACCTCCTCGATGCCGGCCATGATCTTGAGCAGGGTCGACTTGCCCATACCGTTGGGGCCCACGACGCCGATCTTGGCACCGGGGTAGAAGCTCAGGGTCACGTCGTCAAGGATTACCTTGTCGCCATGGGCCTTGCGAGCCTGATACATCTGGTAGATAAACTCTGCCATTTGCCTATTTTATCCTTTCTACCTGCTGTTTCCCTATTCTTGATTCGCTTTAGTGGAAACGAAATGAGAAAACCAGCTCTGAAACGTAACGAAAAAGGGGCATGGTTGCCCACACCCCCTAATACTACCTGGGAAAAGTCCCCCTTAACACACTATGAACTGCGTACGCTAGTTTTCCGCAACCTTAGCGAGCGGCTCGCTGCGATTTGCGCCACAGCAGATACGAGTAGACGTAGACGGCTCCGACCGAACCAAACGCCAGAACCGCAATCACCGCGGCGACGACTTCACTCGAAAGCACCGCACCCGCCACGCCCATTACGATGAGGCCAATGCCCAACACCATAAAGCAGGCACCGCCAAAGCGCTGCGTACGGCGCCAGTTCTCGGGATCGGCAAGCGCCCAAGGCGTCTTGATACCGAGCGTATAGTTCTGCTTCACACGCGGCAAGTAGTTGCCTACGCCGATGAACAGCAAACCGATAGCACCGGAAATCAGCACGTTGACCGAGCCGACCGCCGGCACCACGCCCCAGACCGTAAGCTCTCCCAGCCAGCTTACGGCGCACATGAACAAGGTGAAGGCGATTACGAAGCCCTGATAGAACTTGCCCGAGGTTCGATATGCCTCACCTTTGGGATCGATGCGCGGCACCACGCGGAACATTGCGAGAAGCGCCAGAGGCAGCACGCCGAGCGCGGAGGCCATCCAGCTAGGACCCCAACCGTCGACGGCGCCGTTCGCGCCCCAGTGCGTGGGAATCTGCGCAGGCAAGCTCGGCATCACCATGAGGTGCGCTACGACATTGGCGACGCACAGAGCGACCAGCGCAATCCACACGCGCGACGATACCCCCGTGGGGTGAATGCCCTTGTTTTCGTTATTCATCCTTATCACCTTCCGTGTTTGTAAAGCCCATAAACCAGCCAATCAAATCCTGCATGACGGTGGTGTTTAAGCTGTATACGATGTTTTGGCCATGGCGCTCGTCGGTCACCAACCCGGCGTTTTTGAGCGTCGCCAAGTGATGGCTCAGCGACGGCTTACTGATATCGAAATGCTCGGCAAGCTCCCCCGCCGTGCAATTGCCCTCGCGCAGCAACTCCAAAATGCGCCGTCGCGTTGGATCGGCAAGCGCCTTAAAACCCTCTCCCGGCATAAGACCTCCTCTCATCATCTCTCATGACGCGCACACTATACTCGATATTTAGATGTTTGTCTAATTGTCTAATCTTACACTCAAAAAAATAGCCGCCCCCGCGTAATGCGAAGACGGCCACTTCTCACGCTACAAACGTGTTTGGGAGTTGGCCAACCCGCGGCAACGGGTGCCATCTGCTTCATCTTATGCGAATCCCTGCCTCATTTCCACAAGCCCCTAGGTCTCAAATGGAATCGCGATAATACCTATAATGACGATAGCTAAAACACGATTCGCTTCCCCATCGGAGGATGTCTATGACCGAAACCACAGCCGCAACTCCCAACGAGACACGCGACACCAAGCTCGAGATCATCATGGGCCGTGAGGCACTCGATAAGCTCGCCAACGCCACGGTGCTGGTGCTCGGCTGCGGAGGCGTGGGCTCCAACTGCTGCGAGGCACTCGCCCGCGGCGGCATTGGTCATTTTGTAATTCTGGACAAGGACATCATCGCGCCCAGTAATATCAATCGCCAGGCCATCGCCTTTCACAGCACCATCGGCAAGCGCAAGGTGGACGTGATGGAAGCCATGATCCACGACATCAATCCCGCCGCCACCGTTATCAAGCGCACCGAATACCTGCTGAGCGACAACATCGACGAGTTCTTTGCGAGCGTTTTTGAGCAGACGGGCGGCAAGCTCGCCTACGTCGTCGACGCCATCGACACCATCTCGGCCAAGCTCACCATTGCCAAATATGCTCAGGACCACGGCATTCGTTTGGTTAGTTCCATGGGCGGGGCCAACAAGCTCCATCCCGAGTGCCTGCGCTTTGCCGACATCTTCGATACGGTACGTGACCCCATGAGCCGCATTATGCGCAAAGAATGTAAGAAGCGCGGAATCAAGAGCCTACATGTACTGTTTAGCTGCGAGGAATCGGTTAAGACACAGCCCCGCGACCCTTCCAACATCCACGAGCGCACCGAGCTGGGAACTGCCAGTTTTATGCCGCCCATCATGGGTCAGATGATTGCCGGCGAGGTTATCCGCCAGATCAGTGGGCGCGGCACCGAACGCGTACGCTCCGATGGCCAGCGCCTAGACTAGCGGAGCGCGCCGAGATGGAGCCCCGGTTATTTGATGCACACTGCCATCTTGATTTAATGGCTCACCCGGACGCCGTTGCCGATGAGGCAACGGCGCTGGGCCTGATTCTATTTGACTGCGGCGTCGATCCGCACGACTTTGCACGCGCCAAGAAGCGCGCCTGCGGCCGTTCAAATATCTTTGCCGGCATCGGCCTCCATCCCTGGTGGCTCGCCGACGGACGATGTGGCAACGCTGAAATCAATCTGCTTTGCGAAGTCGCTGCACAAGAACGCTTGATCGGCGAGGTCGGGCTCGACTTTTCCGCTCGTTTTGCCGGAACGGCGTCCGTCTCGTCTTCTCGCCTTTTTCGCGGGGGGGGGAGCCGCTACAAGTACAGGCATTTGACCGGCTCTGCGATACACTCGTGGAGCACCCTCTTGCCGGGCGCGTGATATCAATTCACGTCGTTCGTTCGACAGGAACCGTGCTGGACGTCCTCGGGTCACATGAATTGCTCGCCCCAAGCCCCGACTCCCCCGCCATCATCTTCCACTGGTTTAGCGGTACCTCGAACGAGTTCGTCCGCGCGCGAAACGCAGGCTGCTATTTTTCCGTGAACGAGCGGATGCTCGCATCTAAACGAGGACGCGAATACGCACGACAGATTCCACTCGACCGTCTACTGCTCGAGACCGATGCGCCGGCCGAGCCAAACACAGAAACAAGCGCGCAATCGCTCATCAGATCGCTCACAAGGACCTCAGAACGCATCGCCTCGCTCAAAAAATGTGGCATGAAGCGCATCGAATCGGCAGTTTTAGCAAATGCGCGCTCTGTTTTTGACCTTCGCTAACCCCTGTGGGCAAAAATGCCAAGGGACATGCGAATCGCACAACGCAGTCCCTATTGGAAGGCGGTACAGTTCGGCGGCATTACACCAATTCGTGCATGAGATCACGGTTGCGTGTATACAATTCGTCAAAGATATGACGGCGCGACGCATATAGCTCGTGGGCAGTCATATCGGGCACGATTGTTTGCGCAATGCCAAGGACTCGGGCGAGTTCATCCCATGATGCATAGGCGCCACCTGCGAGAGCTGCCATAATGGCATCACCGAAGCATGCGCCCACCGTAACCTTGGCAACCGAGACCTCGCGCCCGCATACGTCGGCGATAGCTTGCATCCAAATTGGATTCTTGGTTCCACCTCCGACAAGCATAATGCGCCCAATTGGCAGTCCATGCTCTCGCTCGATAATGTCGACATGGGATGCAACGGTATACGCGACGCCTTCCAAGGCGGCGCGAACCATATGGGCTCGCGTATGCCTTCCGGTCAGGCCAAAGAAGACGCCACGCGCCTCGGGATCGTTGAGCGGAGTACGCTCCCCCGCAAAGTACGGCAGACACAGGAGCCCATCGGCACCCGGCGCCACATCGGCGGCATCATGCGCCATAACCGAATATGCATCGGGGCCACCGTGGCCCTCGGCCTCTACGGCGTCGCGATACAGCTCTTGGCGCAGCCACGATGTGAGTGCACCCGCTGTATTGGTCCCCGCGCAGATCCCGTAAGTTCCGGGAATGATAAACGTCCCTGGCCACAGGCGAGCATCATCGACCATATGATCAGCTAAGTAGATGAAATACGCCGTGCTCCCCAACTGAACCATCATATCGCCGGGACGGAATACACCCGTCGAAATGGCCTCGGCACCAGAGTCGCCCGTTCCCACCAAGACAGGTGTCCCTGCCACGAGCCCCGTCGCCTCAGCCGCACGCTGCGACGCTCGCAGACCTCATCGGCAAGCTCGCCCGAAGCGCCCCGATCGGCAGCCGAACCGCCGATGACCATCGCATCCGGTAAGCAATTAAAGAGAAGCGAATCGGCAATGTCCGCAGTCGTACGGTCGTTGAGATAACCCCCCCCCTCCCTCGCTCGTAATGAAGTGAAAAAGCTTGAGGTCGTCCAAGCGCAGCGCCGCCTTGCGACGCATGGTGTGAGTGAAATCTCGGTCAATCAGCCCGAGATCACCGGCCCAGGCACCGCAAAAAATGCAGCGCGTGAACTGCGCTTGGCGGCTTCCACGACTTGCGACACGCTTCCGCCCGGATAATACAACGGATCACCTGGCAGAGGACGCAGACTAAACTGAAGGGGCTGACCCCGGAGGAGTTCCGGAGCCAGCCCCTTGCGGCGTAGTTCTTATTTAAGCCGTCCAAGTTTTGGGGTGCAGTTCATTATTGCAGGAACGTTATTCCCCCAGCACCTCGACGTACACTTTTCGCTTCTGCGGACCGTCAAACTCCGCAAGATAGATGTTCTGGGCACCTCCACACACGATGTGGCCATCTTGGACGGGAAAGAAGCAGCTGTTTCCACAAATCATGCTCTTGATATGCCCACAGGAGTTGTTGCCGGTGGCTCCATAGCTCGGCAGGAAGTGTGCATGCGCATAGGGGGCATCTGGCGGGGCGATGCGATCAAGCGTCTCCATAAGATCCGTCTCCACGCAGGGCAGCCCCTCGTTTACCACGATTCCACAGGTCGTATGCGACAAAATAATCGCTGCCAAGCCATTCGTCACCGAGCTGCGTTCAATGGCAGCGTGCACGTCTTCGGTAATATCGATGAACTGGTCCGGAGCAGTCGATAGATAGCTCAATGTCTCGAGCGTCACCATGTTCACTCATCCCCTTCAAGAAAACGCAGGGCATTACCCCAGTAGAGCCTTTCTCGCGCATCATCGCGCATGGACACGGTATCGAGCGCCCGTTTGAGTTTGAACGCACGGAAGCGCGGCGTATTGCTGGCGAACATCACTTGATGCGATAGCGCGCGCTCATACCACAGCGGCCCCATATCGACCGTGAAAAGACGCTGCATCATCTCCTCGGGCGAATCGATGTAAGTGATAGAGGTGTCCGTGTAGCAGTTGGGATACTTGAGCAGCATCGCCACGGTCTCGCGCACCCAGGGCCAGCCAAAGTGGGTCAAACTAAAACGCACATTTGGATGCGTTGCGATTGTGTGCTCAAATACAAGCGGATTACTGCGCGAGAGCTCTGCGCCCGGCTCCCAAGACATACCGGCATGGAAAACCACCGGCTTGTTATAGCGCTCGCACAGCTCGTAAAGCGGCTCGGCCACGGCATCATCGGGAGCAAAACCCTGCTTTGCCGGATGCAGGCAAAGCCCCTTTGCCCCCAACTCGGTAAAGGCGCGCCCCAATTCGTCTGCGGCACCGCTCACCTGCGGATCTACGCTCGCAAATCCCCACAGACGATCGGGATGCGCGGCAACCAGCATGGCAATCTGGTCATTGGTGCCAAAATGCCCTCCGCATGCCGTGGTTACATCGAGCGGCATGAGCACGCTCTTCTGCACATCGCAGACGTCCATCTCGACTTGAAGCTCATCCCAATCCATGGGGCCCATATGCCCCATACCAAATTCTCGTGACCAAAAACCGAATCCATCAGGCTCATCACCCGGCGTATAGATCTCGCCGTAGAGCATGGGCTGGACCAACATGTCGATAACCATTTCGCACTCCTTTCCAAGCATTTGACCCTAGTACGGCTCAAAAGAGCCGATGACGCGGGACGAAAGCTCGGCGCCCGCCTTCATACACGCCGGAATATCAAGGCCATCAATCACGCCCTTGGTAAACCCGGCGATATACGAGTCACCGGCGCCCACGGTGTTAACGACCTTCTCCGCCGGTACGATCCCGCACTCATAGAAGCGTTCGCCGTCAAAGGCAATGCTTCCCTTCTCGCCAAGCGTGGCAACTGCCACCCGCGGCCCCAACTTCTGTACGTGACGTACCCAATCACGCAGCTCCGGAGTGTCCTCTTCAAACGACATAAACGCATAGTCTACGTAAGGAAAATGAGCCTCGCAGGCATATTCGGGATCCTGGCTGAACACCGAGAAGTCCATAACCACCGTCTTGCCCGCATCATGCCATTCGGGCAGGAGGTCCAAACAATTGCCAAACAGGTCGGTATGAATGATGTCATGCTCTAGGATAAACGCCCGGTCATCTTCATTCGGTCGATATGTCTCCATTACGCCATCGATTGCCTCGAGATGCACGCGATCGACGCCGTCTTTCAATGCCATGAGCATCACCGAGGTGTCGCCATCCTCCACCCGCAGATGTGAGATATCGAACCCCTCAGCGGCCAGCGCCTCTCTCATCTTGTCTCCGTACTCGTCCTTGCCGACAACCGACACGGCGGATACCGAAACTCCCATTCGTGCAAGATGGATACCCCAGTCAATGCCATTACCAGTCGGATAGAACACGCCGATGTTTTGATAGACGTCCGCACAGCAAAAACCAGCCGCGCACGCTTTAATACCCATGGTCTTCTCCAATGTTCAAAAGGGGACCCACCACATGGCGAGCCCCCTTTTCGCGTTTCGCTTATTGTTTTGCATCGGCCGTCCAAAGCCTCATAGCCAGACCGCCGTACGCTTTCTTAAGCTATTCGACGATTGGTGCTCCGTGGCCCCAAGAACCTTCCATGCCGCACACGGTCGAGGCAAACCCGGCAGCAAAGTCGAGCGCACGCTCGATGGCCTCGGCGCCATCTTCACCACGCTTGGCGGAATCGAGATAGCACATCAAAAACGAGGTGAGGAACGAGTCGCCCGCCCCCATGGTGTCCTTCATGTCCGTTACCGGTTTAGCCAGCTGGCGGTAATAACGCTCGCCGTCGTAAGCAATGCAGCCCTCGGCGCCCGCCGTAGCCGACACAAAACGCGGACCCAAGCCCTTCACCCATGCCAGACGCTCGCGAATCTCGTCCTCACTCGCGGCATCCGCCGCACTAAAGAAAGCGAAATCGACGTAGGGCGCAATCTGCTCGTAGTACTCGTCGGTGGAGTCGTCCGAAAAGTCAAAAGAGACCGTGACGCCCGCAGCCTTCAGCTTGGGCAGCTCGCGCTCGGTAAAGCAATAGTTGCCCGAATGAACCACATCGAACTGCTTCATGTACGAAAGGTCAAAGCGATCGAGGACATAGCGCGCATCGCCACGGATACCGCCCTCGTTGGAGCCAAGGAAGACACGGTCACCGTCAACGACGGTCACGCGAGCCGCTCCGTTCTCGCCAATCATCTGCTCGCACTTGTCAAGCTCGATACCCTCATCCTCGAGGCTTGCAATGACATGCTCGGCAGCGGCGTCATTGCCAAAAATGCCCATGTATGCGGAGCGTGCGGCACCGCATTTCTTGGCATAAACGGCGAAGTTCACCGCATTGCCGCCAGGATACATGGTATGGATATGCTCGTAGCGATCGACGACGTTGTCGCCAAATCCGAGCGCGTTAACGTTAAATGCCATGGCCTTTGTCCCTTCTAGTACTCGACAACACCCATATAGCGACGGAAATCGGGATCGTGATCAAACACCTTGCCGCGTGCAGCACGCAGCTCGCAGTTCATGGCATAGAACAGCACCGGGTCCAGATAGGCACGGACGCTCGCCGGCACGGCTTCCATACCGTACTCCTTGGCATCGAGCACCATCAGCGTATCGGTATGCGTCTTAAGGAACGCCAGGGCGCGCTCGTCCATAGCACGGCACTCGCTGGAGCCCATCTGCAGGAAGTAAAAAACGCCATCCTGAGTAGCCTCGAAGGGGCCATGGAAGTACTCGGCAGAGTGGATGTAGCTGCAGTGCTGCCACTGCATCTCCATAAGAGAGCAGATAGCGAAACCGTAGGTCTGGCTAAAGTTGGGACCGCTGCCCAGAATATAGAAGAACTCGTGCTCCTGGCAAAGCTTGGCAAAGCGATCGCCCAGCTCGGCATTTACCTTCTCGCGTGCCGGGGGAAGAATCTTATCCATCTCGGCGATACCGGCATACATATCGGCAAGATCGGCGTAGCCCTCCTGCTGATCGAGCAGCTCTGCCGCAAGCGACAGCGAAATACCAGCGGGGACCTCGGCCTGCGGCACACCCTCGCCCCACGGGTAGACCCACGTGGTCCACTTGTCGGAGTCGATCTTAGATCCAGCGTTGTCGGTCTGGGCGATCACCGTAGCGCCGGCAGCAAGGGCAATCTCGCAGCCCTCGACGACCTCGGGGGTGTTGCCACTGTGGCTACAAGCGATGACCAGGGACTTCTCGCCCAGACGACGCGGACGCATAATGTCGAATTCACGCGCGGTATAGATATACGAAGTGAAGGTGGTTGCCTCGCGCTGCAGAAGCTCATGAGCCGGGATCAAATCGATCATGGAGCCACCGCAAGCAATCCAGTAGACGCTGTCGAACTTGCCCTTCTCGGCAATTGCCTCTTTGATCAGATCGTGTGCGTTCATATCCAGTTCCTTTCTTGTTTGGTCCGCAATCAATGAGATTGGCTGCGTGGCCGATAGTTGTTTTAGTCAATCAGATATTTCTCGAATGCGGCCATGTTCTTGGCATCTGCCGCCGCCGGGTCATCGTAGTAACGACCGTCCGTGATTTCCTGGCCCAGCATGCCGTCAAAACCATGGGCGTTGAGCGTGGCGACGAAGGCGTCCATATCGTGCTTGCCATCGCCCCACACCAGATGGCCATACGGGTCACCGTCGATAAAGTGCATTTCGTGAATTGCCCCATCACCAAAGGCGGCAAACCAGTCCTCGAGCGTCTCGCCTGCAACGCCCATCGCGGTTGTATCAACCATGGGCTGTAAGTACGGGCTCGCGACCTCGTCAATCATGCGCTTCGCATCGGAAACCGTCGTCACAAGGTTACTCTCCTCGGGACGCAGGCTTTCCATCGTAAGCACCAGACCGTGCTCGCCGGCATACTCCGCCAGAATGGACAAGTGCTCGCGGCTGCGCTTCCAGGCTTCCTCGCGATCCTCGTCCCAGTCGCCCCAGCCCGAGTTGACGGACATACGGTCGCACCCAAGTACCTCGGCAAGCTCAATGCCGTGCTTAAAGTACGCCAGGCTGCGCTGTTCATGCAGTGGCTTGCGTGCGCAGTATTGCCAAGGATAGACAACATTCTCGGGGCACAGAGTACGATACCTAAGCCCACGGTCTGCAGCCTTTTTCGCCAGGACCTCAGCCTCAAAGTAGCCCGTGTGGTCGAGCGTCACATGCGGCTCCGCACACCACAGCTCAATGGACTCAAAGCCCAAACGCTGCTGCACATCAAGGAAGTAATCGAGCGACCACATGATGTAGTGGATATTCATGCCCGCAATCTGCTCGCGGCGCAGCGTCGGCTTGGATTCAGACATCTTATGCCTCCTTATTTCGATCGAACACGATTTGTCCGTCCGACATCGTCATATCAACCGCAAGATCGCGTGCGTCGCGATAATCGAGGTCAAACACATCCCGATCGAGCACGCAAATATCGGCAAGCTTGCCGACCTCGAGCGTACCCAGCTCGTCTTCGCGCATCAGGTCGTACGCGCCCCCGGCAGTCCAAGCGCGCAAGAGCTCGACAAGCGTCAGCGCGTTGACCTCATTCACGGGCAGTCCGTCGTCGAAGTATCCGCCGCACGCACTGTAGATTGACTCGCCCAAGCTCGGAATCAACAGCGGTAAATCCGTGCCACAGCACACTGTGCATCCGGAATCTTCCATGCTGCGGCGATTCCAGCTATGCAAAAGTCGCGTCTCGCCAATTTGTCGACGCATCATCGACAGGCAGTCCTCGCGCCTGTCCAGCGTCAAAATCTGCGGATAGACCTCGCAAATTCCACCTAACTTGCCAAACTCGACAAGATCGGTCGGGTCAGAGTTCTCGAGATCGGTAATCGCATGGCGGCGAAGCATCCGTCCATGCTCGTCTCGAGGCAGCGAGGCATAGAGCGCCACGGTGCGGCGAACGGCGCCATCGCCCTGGCAATGCAAGGAATATCGGAAGCCGTCAGCATCAATTGCACGCAGCTCGTTCTCAATCAGATCCCACTCGGGCTCTTCGACAACCGTCTTGCCGGCAGCTCCCGCATCGGCCGTGTCCTCATAGGGGTCTATCATCTCGGCAAGCCCCGCCCATACGCCGCGATCGGTCATACGGTTGAAGCCAGAAAAACGAACGAACGGTCCCCGGAAGCGCTCTCGCGCCTCGCGGGCATATGCCAGATTTGCACCGGCACCCACCGGCTGCGACATCATAGAGACACGAACCGTCAGCTCACCAGATTCCTCACGGCGAGCCATTTCGTCGGCAAAGCCGTAGTAGTCATCAAACGCCATCTCCTTGATGGCGGTAACGCCGCGCTCGTTAAGCATGCTCATGTAGTCCGAATACCCGGCGCGCACCTCGGGTAGCGCGAGGAAATCGCTCATCATGCGCCAGATCTTCTCGGCATAGCACGCCTGGGGTGTAAAGCCGTATCGCGCACTGGCGGCAGCATTGAGAACGCAGGTCTCCGCACCCGGTGTAAAGCAGACGACAGGGATATCGCCAAAACAATCGTCAAACACAGCTGGCGTATTTGCGTTCTCGGCATCCGATGCCAACGTTTCGGGCATGTTGTGGCCAAAAGCCGCCGCGCAATCCGGATGATCATCTTTCCATGCACGCAAGAGCGACACGGCCTCTTTGGCATCGGCGACGCCGGATAGATCAGACCCCAACGTCCGCAGCGCCCAGCCCGTATAGAAGGTATGCACATCGATCAGGCCAGGCATGACGGTGCGGTCGCCCAGGTCAACTACCTCGTCCGCTTGGGTCAAATACGAAGCTACCTCACACTTGGTGCCAACAGCCTCAATTCGATTGCCACGGACCGCTACGAAACCTTCAAACGGCAGGTCCCCCGTACCGGTAAAGACGCTCTTAGACGTCAGGACCGTCAAACGATCAGACATCACAACCACCTACATCGGAAGCATGCCAGAGATTGCCGTTACGATCAGGCCAAAGACGACCATGAAAATGAAGAACTTCCAAATGGTCTTCCACCATTGGCCAAACGAGATCTTTGCCACGGCAAGGCCAGCGACCGTCATGCCCGCCACGGGACTGATGGTGTTGATGGTCTGATTAGCAAACTGGAGCGCGGTAACGGCTGCCTCGGGATTGAGGCCCATAAGCTCGGTCAGGGGGCCCATAACAGGCATGGTGAGCGCCGCCAGGCCAGAACTCGAGGGAACCAGCAAAGAGAGCAGGCCAAGGACGATATACATAAACGTGGTGTAGACGGCGGCGGGTGCACCGGCGAGCGCAGTAGCGAGCGCCTGGAGGATGGTGTCGATGATCATGCCGCCCTCGGCGATGACCAGAATACCGCGAGCGATACCGATAACGATAGCGGCGTACGCAAAGTCGGCGAGACCTTTAACGAACTCCTCAGCAATCGTCTGCTGGTCAAGACCGCCCAGGATACCGGCAAGCAAGCCCATGCCAAGGAACACGGCGGAAATCTCATTCATGTACCAACCCTGGGTAACAAGACCCCAGACGATAATGCCCATACCGCAGGCAAAATCGATAAGCACGAGCTTCTGACGGGTAGTGAACTCTTCCTCGATGGAAGCATCGGTCACGGAAAACTCGATACGCTTGAGCTTGTCGTCCTCGTACGTAATGGACGACTCGGGGTTTTTCTTGACGCGCATGGCATAGCGCATGGCCCATGCGATACCGACGGCGGTAAAGATGACCCAAGAAATGGCGCGCAGCCACAGCTGAGGATTGCCCTCGATGCCGATAATGCCCTGTGCGATCAAGACGTTAAACGGATCGATGGTCGAGGCACAATATCCCAGGTTAGGACCAAGGAAGCAGATGATGAATGCCGTCATCGAGTCATAACCGATACCCATCATGATGGGAATGAAGATGGCATAGAACGGCAGGGCTTCCTCAGACATACCAAACGTAGTGCCGCAAATGGACAGCAACGTCATCGTGATGGGAATGATGAGGATGTCCTTGTTCTTGAGTTTTTTAATCACACGGCTCATGCCGGCATTCAAAGCGTTGGTCTTGGTGATGATTGCGAACGATCCGCCAATCAATAAGACGAACGCAACGACGTCGGCAGCCTCCTGGATGCCCTTAGTAGGCGCTTGCAGGACCGCAAAGATATCCTGGCCCAGATTGATGGTCTCGCCGGTCTCGGAATCGGTGTAGTTCTTATCGACCTGTTCATAGGTTCCAGCAACGGCGACTTCACGCTCACCCGCCGCTGTCGAAATCGTCTTGCGCTGATACTGACCAGAGGGAACGATCCAAGTCAGGACCGCAAAGACAACGATCAGCAAGAACATGATCGTATAGACATGCGGTAATTTGAACTTAAAACGTCTGTTTGTCTTCTTCGCCTTCGTATCTGACATAGATACCTCCAAAGAACTCGAGAATGCATCACATCTCGCTTCAACGCTTACACAAGGCAAACGTTCTATGACGTTCTATAGATTACCAGCAGCTTTTTCCTTCATCAAGATAATTTCAAACTGATTGCCGCAACGCGGTTGAACGGTTGCGTTTGTGCCGTGAACGGTATGGAAACGCCCGGTGAGATGATCCACCGGGCGTTTCCATTCGCAATGTCCTAGATGTCAAAAACGTAGCGAGACCCAACGATTCGCTGACGACCGATGATAAACGGCCGCCGCTGCCCATCGAAAAAGAAGGCTTCCATATAAAACAAGGGTTCGCCAACGGGAACTGCCAACAGTCGAGCGACCTCGGGCGACGCGCACGCGATCTCGAGCGTGCACGGGTCGGTAAACGCGGGCGTGCGGCCCGTCCGGTTGCGCACGAACTCAAAAATGGATTGGTTAGATAGAGGTGCCGTTGATAGATAGGCGTTGTCCTCGTAAACATATATGTTGTTCTCAAGCATGACAGGGACGCCATCGGCAGTGCGCACGCGCTCAACGCAAATCAAGTCAGTTCCAACGGGAACACCAAAGAACTGTGCTTCGGTGGAATCCGCCGGCAGTATCTTTCTCGAAATGACACACGCCCCCGGTTCCATTCCGTTAACGCGGCATGCGTCCGAAAAACTCTGAACGTCATCCTTCTGGCGAATCTTGCGCTTGAGCTTGGGGGCATTGACAAACGTGCCTTTCCCCTGTCGCTTCGTTAGATAGCCCTGCTGGACGAGCTCCTCAATAGCGCGTCGCACGGTAACGCGGCCAACTTTATAGCTCTCAGCCAATTCGAATTCGTTGGGTATCCGCGCGCCTGCCTTGTAGGCGCCGGAGTTGATTTCGTTTTTAATGATATCAATGACCTGTTGGTACAGCGGTATCGCTGCTTTACCGTCAGTCGGCCCTTCAGTCGGTGGCATATACCCTCTCCCAGCACAATTAATTCTAAAACGGGCCTAAAGGCATTCAACAAGCCCTTAAGCCCGCATTAGCTTAAAGTATGCTAGGTGTCGCACCAAAATGTTGGCTATTTACTCATCAGACCCGAAAAACGCGCAACTACCGCGCTCCTAAGAAAGCTCAAGCAGCTCGGGCAGCTGGTCGATAATCTTGTCCGCGGCATCCTGGCTAAAGCCAAAGCGTTCCTCGCGCTTGGCAACGACCGTCAGGCCGGCTCGCTTGCCGGCAGTGATGCCAGGCACCGAATCCTCAACGCAGCAGCAGCGATTCGCGGGCAGCCCCAGCAGGTCCAGCGCATGCAGGTAGATGTCGGGCTCGGGCTTACTCTCCTTAAACTGCTCGCCGCTCACCACATACTCAAAGGCATCCGACAGCCCGCACGCGTTGAGCACTTCCTCGATGCTATCCATGGGAGACGAGCTGGCAAGCGCCACGCGAACGCCACGGCGTGGCAGCTCTCGAATCGTATCCACGGCGCCTGGGTTAATCAAAGCCTGATAGTCGCGCGGACGCTTATGCGCCCACTCGTCCCAACGGGCCAACGCTTCCTCGCCAGTGAAATGCCCCTTACCGGCGCGCTCAAACCAATCGACCAGCATATGCAGGAAGAACTGATGCGAGGTACCGACTTGCCCATTCAACTCCTCTTGAGTCAGGTTAAGCCCAAGCTCCTTGGCAAACGCGGCAGTCTCGCCCAGGTAGTAATACTCGGTATCGACAATGACACCGTCCATGTCAAAGATAACGGCGTCGAACGGAAATGCGGACACGGCACCCTCCCTAACAAAAGGGCGCCCGCAAGCAGGCGCCCAAACCATGCATTAATCGGCGATTCTAACCCAGCAGCTTATCCAGCGCCACTGCAATACCGTCTTCGTTGTTATTGGCGGTTACCATCTGGGCAACTGCCTTAACCTCATCGACGGCGTTGCCCATGGCAACACCGGTGCCGGCCCACTCAATCATGGACTTGTCGTTCTGGCCGTCGCCAAACGAGACGACCTCGCTGGCATCGATACCGAGCTTGGGCAGGGCACCCTCGAGCGCACGGGCTTTGTCGATACCGGACGCCGTGTACTCAAAGTACCAGTCGGCCGTAAACATGCCCGAAAGCGTCTGGGTAAAGGGCGCATACATCTCCTCGTAATGCGCCTGCAGGTAGGCCGGGTTGCCTGCCGTCAGCAGCTTGTCTACGGGATAAGTGTCCACGACCTCATGCAAGCTCTCGACCTCGCGGATCTTAAGGTCGCAGGCATCGCGCTCGTATTTGACGATGTTTTTCTGCGAGCCGTCAGGCAGCGTGATCATGCAATGGTACGAGTCCTCGACGTGCAAATCGCGACCGAGCGAAATCATAGGGATCACGTCGAAATTGCGCAGATGATCAATCAGACGGTGCAGCTCGTCAGCCGGCATGGCCTGGTCAAAAAGGACCTCATCGGTCTGAGCGTCGACCACATGCGCGCCATTAAAGGCAACTAGCAGACCGTCATGGTTTTGAAGGTCGAGCTCCTGCGCCAAGGCGTGCAACCCCCATGCGGGACGGCCCGAAGCCAAGATGAGCTTAATGCCCGACTCCTGCGTCGCGAGCAGCTTCTCGCGCGTACGCGGGCTGATGACCTTTTGGTCGTTGGTGAGCGTACCGTCGATATCCATTGCGATGGCTTTGATTGCCATATATGCCTCCCTGTCATTGAACAACCTTGTCTGAACCATCATACAGAACACCCACGGCGGCGCTGTTTGCAACGGGAAAAATGTCATATTGTCCCAAACATGAACGGCGCGCCTTCGACGATTGCGATGCCCGTCGAGGCGCCTCCCGATACATTCCATCCTATCCAAATAGCAAAGGGGCCCGCATCCGATAGGATACGGGCCCCTGACTAAAAGGCGCGATGCGTTAACAGCAGCGACTACTTGCGGTGAGCGCGGTAGAACTCGATGAGCGCCTGGGTCGAAGCGTCCTGCTCAGCCTTGGCGGCATCGTCGTGGAAGGCCGGGGTGATCTGCTTGGCAAGCTGCTTGCCCAGCTCAACGCCCCACTGGTCGTAGGAGTCGATGCCCCAGACCGTGCCCTCGACAAACGTGATGTGCTCGTACAGGGCGATGAGCTCGCCGAGCGCAAACGGGGTCAGCGTGTCACCGAAGATCGAGGTCGTCGGACGGTTGCCCTCAAAGCAGCGGGCCGGGACGATCTGCTCGGGCGTGCCCTCGGCGCGCACCTCATCGGCCGTCTTACCAAAGGCGAGCGCCTTGGTCTGGGCCAGGAAGTTGCCCAGGAACAGCTCGTGCACGTCCTGACCGCTGTCGGTTGCGGGGTTGGCAGTGTTGGCGAAAGCGATAAAGTCGGCCGGGACCACCACGGTGCCCTGGTGCAGCAGCTGGTAGAAGGCGTGCTGACCGTTGGTACCGGGCTCGCCCCAGAAGATCTCACCGGTATCGGAGGTCACAGCGCCGCCGTCCCAGCGGACGTGCTTGCCGTTGGACTCCATGGTGAGCTGTTGCAGGTAGGCCGGGAAGCGGTGCAGATACTGGCAGTACGGCAGCACGGCGTGGCTCTTGGAACCGAAGAAGTTGACGTACCAGACGTTGAGCAGGCCCATCAGCGCGACGGCGTTGTTCTCGAGCGGGGTGTTGCAGAAGTACTCGTCGATGGCGTGGAAGCCCTCGAGGAACTGCTGGAAGCGCTCGGGGCCGAGCACGACGATCAGCGACAGACCCACGGCGGAGTCGACGGAATAGCGGCCGCCGACCCAGTTCCAAAAACCGAAGGCGTTGGCGGGGTCGATACCGAAGGCCTCGACCTTTTCGAGCGCGGTGGAAACGGCGACGAAGTGCTTTGCCACGGCCTCGGCGTTCTGCTCATCGGAGCCATCGATGGCGCCCTGAGCCTTGAGCTGCTCGAGCATCCAGGTCTTGACCTCGCGGGCGTTGGTGAGGGTCTCGAGCGTGGTGAAGGTCTTGGAGACGATGATCACGAGCGTGGTCTCGGGATCCAGACCCTTGAGCTTCTCGGCCTGGTCGTTGGGATCGATGTTGGAGATATAGCGGCAATCGATACCGGCGTCGGCATAGGGACGCAGGGCCTCGTAAGCCATGACAGGGCCCAGATCGGAGCCGCCGATGCCGATGGACACCAGGTGCTCGATCTTTTTGCCGGTAACACCCTTCCACTCACCGGAGCGCACGCGCTCGGCGAAGGCATACATGCGGTCGAGAACCTCGTGCACGTCGGCGACGACGTCCTGGCCGTCGACGATGAGCTGGCCCTTCTCGCTTGCCGGGCGGCGCAGCGCGGTGTGCAGGACGGCGCGGTCCTCGGTGGTGTTGATGTGCTCGCCGGAGAACATGGCGTCGCGGCGCTCCTCGAGCTTCACCTCGCGGGCAAGATCGCACAGCAGCTTGACGGTCTCATCAGTCACCAGGTTCTTGGACAGGTCGAAGTGCAGGTCGCCGGCGTCAAAGCTCAGCTTGTTCACGCGCTCGGCATCGGCGGCGAACCAGGCCTTGAGGTCGATACCCTCGGCCTCGAGCTTCTCCTGATGGGCCTCGAGCGCCTTCCAAGCGGCAGTCGACGTAGCATCGATAGGTGCGGCAACAGTTGCCATAGAGTCCTCCTCAGCATACGGGCGCACGCCTCCATGCGCCCGGACATTCAGATGCCACTATTCTAGCGCAGGTCAAGACTATAATCAGCGAGCGTTGCCAATCGGCCCCCAAACGGCAACCGACC
>URNQ01000011.1 GCA_900549245.1 uncultured Collinsella sp. | reverse complement strand
GGCCCGTGGCCGCCTTGGAAACCGAATGATGGTACGAGCATCCATTCGGCTTCCAGGGCAGCCACGGACAGAACGGGGCGAACAGAAAAGAGCACGTAGACCTGCCATAGCTCACCGACAAAGCTCATGCCGGCAAGAACGGCAGAGGTGGCGATTACAGTGAGGGGAACCCAAAACGCGGCCGCTTACTTTATCGGCAACATGGCCAATGACAAGTGAGCCGATAACGCTCACCACGGTGGAGATGGCATTGGAGATGTTGTACTGCGCAAGCGTGATCCCGAGGTCGCTGACGATGAGCGGCTGAAACAGGCTCATGCAGTTAACGAAAATCGTGTAACACGTGGCCATGATCACAAAGCCGGAGGCCACCACGAGCCAGCCGGGGAAGAACTTACGTTGCTGGGACATACTGTTCCTTTTTTAAACAAACGAGTAGCAAGATTGGGTGCTACCGGTGGTCGGCGATGTAGCCCAAAGCGACGGCGGCATAAGCCGCGGCGCCAAGGGGAAGCTCGGCATCGCTAAAACGTGCCTTGGGATGATGCTGAGCAAAATGCTCGTCCGTATCAGTCACGGCAGCGCCCACGGTAAAGTACGCACTCGGAATCTCGCTCGAAATCAACGCGAAGTCCTCGCTCGCCATGGCGTGGAACAGCGGCAGGAAGGCGGCCTTGGGCAGCACCGCGCCCACGTAGCCAAGCGACGCCTGGGTCATGTCGTCATCGAGTACGAGCGGGGGAACATCCGAGAGTGTCTCGATTGTCGCCGGCGTGCGATACGTTGCGGCCACGCCGTTGACGACCTCGGCGATACGTTCCTTGAGATGAGCCATGAGCTCGACATCGAAGCCACGCAGCGTTCCCTCGAGCACACAAGTGTCGGGGATGACATTCGCGGCCTGACCGCCGGCGAACTTACCCACAGTAAGCGCGACCTCCTTGGCCGCCGGCACTTCGCGAGCGATAAGCTCCTGAAGCGCCAGATGCACATGCACGCCGGCCGTGATGGGGTCGATGCAAATCTCGGGGCTCGAGCCATGGCCGCCCTTGCCCTGCAGCGTGATGCGGAAACCGTACACGCCCGAGAGCGCCGGACTGCCGTAAAGCACCAGGCCGAGCGGCGACTGGCTATTGACATGCATGGCAAAGGCGACCTGAGGGCGCGGGTTCTGCAGCAGACCGTCGGCGATGGCGGCGCGGGCACCCTCAAAGGTTTCCTCACCCGGCTGGAACAGCAGCTTAACCGTGGCGTTGGCATCAACAAGCTCAGTCTCGCGCGCTTTGAGCATACGAGCCGCACCAAGCAGCGCCGTCGCGTGCATATCGTGACCGCAAGCGTGCATGCAGCCGTTGGTGGATGCAAAGGACTCGCCGGATTCCTCGGCAACGGGCAGGGCGTCCATGTCGCCACGGAGCATGATGACCGTACCGGCCTGCTCATTCGTGCAGACGCCATTACCCTGGGCCGCGGCGGCACCGGCGCCGACAAGGCCCACAACGCAGGAACCCTCGACGAGCGTGGCAAATGGGATGTCCATCTCGGTCAGGCGCGCTTGGATATACGCAGAGGTCTGTGGGAGGCTATTACCCAGCTCGGGCATCTGGTGTAGATCGTGTCGCCACGCAGCGAGCTCGTCTGCAAAAGCCTGAGCTTCTGCAACAAGACCGTCACCGATAGCGGTCCGCGCCGCTGCGGTGGCCTTGGGCGCTGATTGCGGTTGAAGATCGGACAAAGCTGGTGCCATAGATGCCCTCCAGTATCGTTTTTGCAGCAAGCACTTTGATAGCGTAAAGTGCAAGGTACTACTTTAAGGGGGAGGCATAAAAAATGCCGCCCCGGGAGGGCGGCGCAACAAGTTGTTTACAATTGCGGGCGCGGCTTTCGACGCAAAAAATCAAAGTGAGTCTCGCTCAAGATAATCGACAGGAAGATGAGCACGAAGCCGGCGAGCAGGCGCGAGGTGAGCGCCTCCCCCATCAGCAGCACCGAGAACAGCACACCCGAAGGCGACTCCATCGAAAGGAGCAGCGAGCCCGTCGAGGCCGGGACATGCGCCAGGCCGACGTTTTGGATGAGCAGAGCCGCGCATGTGCAGCCCACCGAGAGAAACGCCATCGCACTGATAAAGCTCGGCGTCCACACGGACAGAGGCGCTTGGGTCTCGAATAGCAGCGACGTTGCCAGGCTCAGCACGCCGTTGCCCACAAACATCCAAAACGTGATGACGTTGATGTCCATTTTGCGACCGTACTTGGCAGTCACCGCCATCTGGATGGCGAAAAAGGCCGCACCCGCCAACGTAATGACGTCACCAGTGTTGAATTCAACGCTATCGAGTGCGACGAGGCCAATGCCCGCTAGGCACAGCAGCGCGGCACCCAAGTTGTAGCGCGTGAGCTTTTCGCCGCTCAGGAAATAGCTCGCGAACGGTACAAGGATGCAATACGTGCCCGTCAAAAAAGCATTCTTGCCCGCCGTAGTATGTGCCAGACCGACCGTCTGCAATGCATAGGCCGCCCACATGAGCACGCCCATACTCAGGCCAACGATCAGGTTGCGAGCGTTGAGGTGCGCGATGATGCGCTTGTGGAAGACGGCAAACATGACCAACGCTGCGGGCAGAAAACGTACATAGAGCAGCGCGAACACCGGAATGGTGCCGAGTGCGTCCTTCATAGTGGTAAAGGAGTAGCCCCAGATGACCGCCACCGAAAGGAGCAGAACCTTCCAGAACAGCGGAGAGCGCGCGCCGGCGCCCCGGGGAATACCGCCCGCGCCCAAATCCTCACGGGCTACTGGGCTATCGGGCAAGTTTTCGATTTCGTTGGCAGCGTATTGGGCCATGGAACATCCTCGCACTCAATCTGGGCGTGGTGTCCGCACGCGTATGGCTGCGTGCCGCCTCATGGTCAAATAAAAACAGGGCGCACCGGACCCCCGGCACGCCCCGCTACTGTAACAACAACCAAGCAACCCGCGCAATCCAGCCCACTAAAGCGTCGGCAAAGTGAACCTCGATGTTTTGCCAATGTCACGCTGTCGCGCTAAATAAGTTTCGTACTCTCCAGCTTTTCGATGATCCAGTCGTTGGCTTTGATGACCGGGCGGCGGAAGATGACGCCCAGGGCCAACGACGGAATCAGGTAGCTCGCCAAGATACCCAGCTCAATCCAGTACTCCATATGGTAGGCACCGGCCATGGCGGCGTGCATGGCGTTGATGCCGTGAGTAAACGGCAGGAACGGGTAGATCGCCTGAAACACGGGGCCGGTCATCTCGATGGGGAACGTACCACCCGAACCGCCGACCTGCATGACCAGCAGCACGACGGCGAGGGCCTTGCCGATATCGCCAAACGATACCGTAAGCGTGTAGACGATATTGGAGAACACGAGACTCGCGACCCAGCCCGCCAGCACAAACTGCAGCGGGTCGTCGCACTGGATGCCAAAGAACAGAATGTCGCCCGCGCACACGAGCGTTGCCTGCAGCAGAGCCAGACCGCCAAAGAACAGGTAGCGACCCAAGTAGATCTCGTGCAGGCGCACGGGGATGAGCTCGTTGATAAGCTCATCGTCAACCGAGACCTTCATCATGGCCGCCAGTACGATCGAGCCCACCCACAGCGACAGAATCGTGTAGAACGGCGCCATGGCCGAACCGTAGTTGCGGATTGGATAGACCGGCTTACGGTCGAGTGCAACAGGGCCGGAAAGCGACACGGCGAGGCCCTCGGGGTCGCTGCCAATCATTGTCTTAATCATGGCCAGGTCACCCGAGATCAGAGCGCTATCAAGCTCGTCCTTAAAGGCGCTGATCTTGTCCGACGCCTCGCCCAGCTGATCGGAAGCCTTGTTGACCAGCTTTGCAGCCTTGGAGAGACCCTTCGCGAGCGAACCAGAGGCGTCGGTCAGACCGCTCACGGCGCTATCCAAGTCACCCGAGATATCGTTCAGGGAATCCAGAACGCCCGAAATAGTCTTCTTGAGCTCCTTGGCCTTAACCGAGAACGTGGAATCGTAGTCGGACTTAGCACCCGAGATACCCGCCTTGGCATCAGCGATGGCCTGGTCGACCTCGGCACGCGAGTTGTTGACCTCTGCCATGCCGTCCGAAAGGGACTTTGCGGTCGCCGTCAGGTCCTTCGCATTGTTGCGGTACTCCGCGGCAATTCTGCCCAGCGACGTCGCAGCGGACTTGAGACCGTCTTTGAGCTTGTCATCACTCACCTGGTCGGCAAGGCTGCGGAGCCGATCGGCCATCGCATCGATATCGTCAGCACGCGTATTGAGCGCCGCTGCGGCTTCGTTGAGCTGAGACACCGTAAGGTCAACATGCTGATTCGCGGCATCGAATGCCTTCGCAAGCTCGGCGGACACGTTGTCGAACGAGCCCGCGCTTCCGTCAATCGCCGCGTCAACGGCATCGTTGGCGGCCTTGAGCGCTTCCTTGGAATCATTGATGCCGCTCTTGGCGTGCTCCATCAGCTGCTTCGTCGACTCATCGACGGTGCCCGTCTGCTTGAGCATGCCGCCCGCCGATGTCAGCGAATCGGACGTGGAGCTCAAAACGCCCGCCAGCGACGTTGCGCTGGTCTGAATGTCCTGCAGGTCCTGGACCGAATCGCCCAGCGTAGAGGACAGATTGGCGATAAAGTTGCTCACCTGGTCGGTGCTCATATAGTCGAGCAGGCTGGACACGGTTTTAAGACCGATGCTCGTAATGGTTTCGGTAAAGGTCTCGTTGACCTGACTCTGGACGGCGCTCGAGCCTTTCTCGGTCACGATCTGCGCGATGGCGTTGGCCTTCTGGTTCTCGTAGAACTCGATATCGGCGTGCTTCACCTCGGTCGAGAATAGCGTCATCATGTCGGCGCTAAACGTTTTAGGGATAACGACGGCAGCGTAGTACGTGCCCGACTTAACGCCCTCAATCGCCTTATCGCGATCGTTGAGGACGACCCAGTCGAAGCTCTCGTTGCCGCGCAGGGTGGCGGTTACGTTTTCGCCCACGTTAACCTCGACGGGAATCAGATCGCTCTCGTAGCCCTCGTCGGTGTTGACCACTGCAATCTTAAGGTTGCCGGTATTGCCGTAGGGATCCCAGCTTCCGGCGATGTTAAACCATGCATAGAGACATGGCACGATGACCAGGCCCATCACGACGACCATGCCGATCACGGAGCGAGACACGTTTTGGACATCGCGCTTAAACAGGTGCAGGATGTTTTTCATTTATGCCTCACCTCCTTTAGAGTGCTTGCCAAGCGGGGTGGTGTCCCCGTCGTTTCCGTTTACGTTGTCAACGCCGTCGGCATCTTGAGCCTTACGATGCGCACCGATATGCGGCAGACGGCTCGTGGGCCGTTCGCTGTCCTTGGTGCCCCGCTCGCTGGCGTTGAGACCAAACATGCGACGGGCGGCAGGGATGGCAGCCGTATGCTCGCGCATCTCGCGGCGAAGGTCCTCGTCCGAAAGCGCCGAGATGCGCATCTGGGTATTGAGGCTCGCGCGGATATATTCGATGTTAATGAGCCAGCCACAGATGGCGATAACCGAAATGATCCAGATAACGAGCAGGATGATCTTGCCGTTATTGTCGATATCGAGCACCGTCGAAAGCACAAAGAGCAGAACCTGCACGCCTACCACGGCGGCAAAACCGCCCTTGATGTAGTACGGGTAGCGATGCTCAAACGCCACGGCATGATCGAGCAGCTCGCGACGGTACGAATCCGAATCGAGCATGACGCGCATGGCCGTGCGCAGCGAATAGCGCTGGCGCGGCAGGTCGTTGGACTCGCAGATCATGAGGCCCGTCGTGGAAAGCTGCTTATCAAAGAGCAGGTTGAGGTTGAGCAGCAACGGGCGCAGCTGCAGACCGATAAAGAGCGCGATAATAAGGAACACGCCCAGGATGCACAGGTTGAACAGGTAGTTGAACGAATACATGCCACCGACGGTCTCGCGCAGCAGGTTGATGCCATAGGTGAAGGGCAGCAGCGGGTGCAGCCACTGGAAGAAGCCGGGCATCATCTCGATGGGATACATGCCCGACGAGCCGGGGATCTGCACAATGACGAGGATGACGCCAATGGCTTTACCGATATGCTTAAAGGTGGTGGACAGCGCATAGATGATGTTGACGTAGGTGAACGAGATAGCGATGCCGCCCAGCACAAAGAGCAGCGGATTGACGCACTGAACGCCAATGACCAGGTCGCCCACCGTAACGATAATGGCCTGGAACGCGCCCAGGATCACCAGCAGCAGCCAGCGGCCAAAGTAGCCCTGACGTGCCGTAAAGCTACCGATGCCCTCGCGGTCGACCTCGAGCTTGTAGATGGCGATGAGCACATAGCCGCCCACCCACAGCGCCAGATTGGTGTAGAAGGGCGCGATGCCCGAGCCAAAGCTCTTGACCGGATAGATGGACTTGGACGTCAGCTCAACCGGAGATGCCATGAAATCTGCCACGTCATCGACATCGACGTCCATGAGGTCGGCTAACTCGCCCATAGACTCAGAGGTCTGCAGCGCCGCAATGTCATTGGCGGCGGTCGCGAGCTTGTCCTGAACTTTGGCAAGGGAGGCGTCGGTTTGGGACAGCGTGGTCTTTGCCTGCTTGAGCGTGGCGTCGAGCTGCGCCAGCGTGCCGCGCGCGCTCGCTATCGTGGGGGTCATACCCGACACAATGCCGGTCAAATCGCCCGAAACGGCGGCAAAGGAGTCAAGCGCGCTCGAAGCCTTCGGCAGTGCGTTCTGTCCCAGATCGGTCTGAGCCTGACCGAGGTTAGCCGTACCGGTCTGAATTGCCGCGTTGAGTGCGTTGCTCGCGTTCGAGATCGCCGTAGCGTCGTTTGCCATGGCGCTCGACTGTGCAGAAAGGCCATCCTTAATGCTCTGCAGCTTCTGGTTTTGCTCGCGAAGCGAATTGATGGTCGATGCGATGAGCGCGTCGGCGTTCTCCGATCCCGTCGACGTATCGTTAGCGAGAATCTGCAGGCGCTCGATGACAGCGCTGTTGTGGTCAATCGTCGCTTGAAGGGATTCGAGCGAGTTGTCGATACGAGTGGTCGTGGACGCAACCGTACCGGTGAGTTTGCCAATCGCGGCGTTCGCAGAAGCCGATGTCTTACTCAGCACGATGCTGCCCTCCGAGAGCGCCTTGGAGAGCGAGGTGATGGACTTGCCAGCCGTGGTGCGAGCTTCGCCCAGCAGATCATTACCCTGAGCGATTGCCTGCGTTAGCGAAGGCGCCTGTCCCTGCAGGCCCGCCAGCGCAGCATCGGCCGAAGCAATCGAGTTGCTCGTCTTGTCGATGGCGGTGTTCATGTCGCCAATGGAATCGCGTACTTCGCCCAGGGTATCAGACGCCTCGGACACCGAGCCCGCCAGCGAATCCTGGGTCTGGGTTGCCTTGTCTTTAAGGTCGATGCCAGCATCTTTGGCAATGCCCGCGACGGTCTCGCCCACCGTAGAGACAAACTCCGAGTTGATCTGCTCCTCGATGGTGTTGGCACCGGTATCGGTGACCTTGGGCGCAATGGCGCTCTTTTTCTCGTTGACGTAATAGGTGAGCTTCGGCTGATGGTAATTGCCGTCGAGCATCGAGACGAGATTGTCGGAGAAGTTCTTGGGAATCACGATGGCAGCATAGTATTCGCCACTTTCGACGCCCTCTTTGGCATCTGCCGCCGAGTCGACGAAGGTCCAGCCAAGCTGGTCGTTCTCCTTGAGCTGGTCGACCACCTTATCGCCTGCGTTAAGCTCGCCCACTAGGTCATTCTGGGTGCCCTGATCGTTGTTGGCGATGGCGATTTTAATGCCCTGGGTATTTCCGTACGGATCCCAGTTGGCAACGATGTTGTACCAGGCATACAGCGAGGGAATGACGCACACGCCCAGGGTAACCACCAGGGCGACGGGGTTCATAAGCAGTCGCTTAATGTCGCGCTTAAATATCGCAAAGGAGACCTTTGCGTTGGATAGTTTGCTGCCGAGACTCACGCTTGGACCATCCATCCTGTCGTTGAATCGAATCGTACTATCGACAACCATTGTACGCAGACGCTTTAGTGCCTCGCGGCACAATGGTGCTGAGTTTTGCGGGTAGCAATATACTACGAAGATGATTTAACGTACAGTTGTACAGTATCTTAAATTCCCGCAGCTCCCAAAACCACAACCCGCACAAACTAGCAATCCGACTAGTCGTTGGGGACGTTCTTAACCGACTAGTCAAACAAGAACGTCCCCAACGACTAGTCATTTAAGAACGTCCCCAACGACCACCCCAATGACTACTTAGGACCACGAAAGCGTCGTAGGTTGAGCATAAGTCAGCGAAAACGCCCCCAAGCGAGCAAGGTGACGTGAAAGAGGAGGGAAGCGTACTTTGGTACGCGACCGACGATTGAACGTCAGATTGCCGCTTAGGGGCGTTTGCAGCGTCGAGCCGTTACGCGGTTCGTAGAACCGCGTAACTTGCTAACTACATCAAGTTACAAACAGCTGCCGCGAAGGCTACGGGGTCCTCGGGGAGGATGCCCTCGACGAGCAGGGCCTGGTCGTAGAGCAGGCCGGAGTACTGCTTAATCTTGTCGGCGTCGCCCGCCTTCTGGGCAGCGACGAGCTTGGCGAAGACCGGGTGCTTGGCGTTGAGCTCGAGTACGC
The DNA here is from genome assembly GCA_900549245.1 of uncultured Collinsella sp. Taxonomy (GTDB): domain Bacteria; phylum Actinomycetota; class Coriobacteriia; order Coriobacteriales; family Coriobacteriaceae; genus Collinsella. Next base: position 14,702 of record URNQ01000011.1, on the reverse strand, counting down.
GCTGGCTCTTGGGCCTACCGTCGGGCGTACCCTCGGGACCCTTCTGGAGCACCTTCTCCATCTCGAGCGAAAGCGGGCCCTCGGTGGTAATGCAGGCGGGGGCATCGGTCAGGCGCGCGGAGACGGCAACCTTCTCGACCTTGTCGCCGAGCGCCTCCTTCATGGCGTTAAAGAGGTCCTCGTTCTCCTTGGTGGCGTCCTCGGCCTCCTTCTTCTCGTCATCGGTCGCCAAGTCAAGATCGCCGGTGGCAACGTTCTTAAGCTCCAGGTGACGATCTTCGACCTCAGGCTCGGCACCATCGGCAACTGCCTTCTCGGCAGCCTCGCGAGCAGCGTCATCCTCGTAGACCTTGGGCATATCGGCAGCCACGTACTCACGCATGGCCTGGAAGGTGAACTCATCCACGTCCTGCGTCAGCAGCAGTACATCGTAGCCGCGGTCGAGCACGCCCTTCACGACGGGCATCTTGGCCAGACGCTCGCGCGAATCGCCGGCGGCATAGTAGATTGCCTTCTGGCCCTCGGGCATGCCCTTGGCATACTCGGCAAGGGTGATCATCTTCTGCTCCTTGGCAGACCAGAACAACAGCAGGTCGGCGAGCTCGTCGGCCTTCATGCCGTAGCTCGAGTAGATGCCGTACTTAAGACCGCGACCAAAATTCTCAAAGAACTTCTCGTATGCCTCGCGGTCGTTGTCGCGCATGTCCTCGAGATCGGCGGTAATCTTCTTCTCCACACGCTTGGCAATGGCCTTGAGCTGACGGTTCTGCTGCAGCGTCTCACGCGAAATATTGAGCGTCACGTCGGCAGAGTCCACAACACCGCGCACAAAGTTGTAGTAGTCGGGCAGCAGGTCGTCGCACTTCTCCATAATCAGCACGTTGGAGCTGTAGAGCGCCAGGCCCTTCTCGTAGTCCTTGCTGTACAGATCGAACGGGGCGCGACCCGGCACAAACAGCAGTGCATCGTACTCAAGCGTACCCTCGGCATGGAAGCTGATAGTGCGCGCGGGATCGTCAAAGTCGTGGAACGTGGACTTATAGAACTCGTTGTAATCCTTCTGCTCAACGTCGGAGCTGCGCTTTTTCCAGATCGGCGTCATGGAGTTGATGGTCTCGAGCTCCTGATAGTCCTCGTACTCGGGCTTATAGTCGTCGCCGGCGTCCTCGGGCTTGGGCTTCTGGCGACTCTTGCTCACCATCATCTGGATCGGGTAGCGCACATAGTTGCTGTACTGCTGAATCAGGCTCTTGAGGCCCCACTCGGTCAGGAAGCGATCGTAGGTCTCGGCCTCGCCATCGGCATCGAGCTTCTCGTTCTCGCGCAGCGTCAGGATGACATCGGTACCGTGCTCAGCACGCTCGCCATCCTCGATGGTGTAGCCCTCAAGGCCGTCGGACTCCCAAACGTGGGCGGTATCCTCGCCATAAGCGCGGCTGACGACCTTCACGTGGCTGGCGACCATAAAGGCGGAGTAGAAACCCACGCCAAACTGACCGATGATGTCGACATCGGAACCCTGCTGCTCGGCGTTCTCGGTCTTAAACTCCTCGGAGCCGGAATGGGCGATGGTGCCCAGGTTGCGCTCGAGCTCCTCGGCGGTCATGCCGATACCGTTATCCGAAATAGTGATGGTGCGGGCGTCCTTATCAAAGGAAACACGGATGGCCAAGTCGCCCTGGTCGAGCTTGACACTCGGATCCTGAAGGCTCTTAAAGTTGAGCTTGTCGACGGCATCGCTCGCGTTGGAGATAAGCTCGCGCAGGAAGATTTCCTTATTGGTGTAGATGGAGTTGATCATGAGGTCGAGCAGTTTTTTGCTCTCGGTCTTAAATTGACGCATGTGCAGTCCTTTCGCGCTACCCCTGCCCGCAAAAACGGCCCGGTTGCCCGAGCCGCATTACAGACCTGCTATGTTCAGACTTAGATTTTATAACCCATTAGCGCGCATATATACATACGGAATCGAAAAACTGTATGTCCAAACGCTCTGATGCGCCAATTGCCAAGGAGTGTCCCCGACTGCCGACAGGAAAGGAACGTCCCTATCTGCCATCTACGCATTTGGCCATCCAAGCATGGGGCTGGCCCTCGTCTTCGTAGTCCACCGGGGCAATCTGCGCGTAGCCCGCCTTGGCATAGAGCGGCAGCACGTATTCCTGCGCATGCAGCTTAATGAGCCTGGCGCCGGCATCACGCGCGCACGTATCACTGGCCTCCACAATTTTGCTTGCCAGACCACGACGACGCATCGAGGGCAACACCGCGACGCGTCCCATAATGAAGGTCTCCCCTGCCGCAACGCCTTCGCCCATCTCGCACGCCGGCGACACCGGAGCCTCTGCGTCAGCCGCGCGCTCAAGCTCTTCGGGAAACACGCGCGAGCAACCGGCAAGCTCACCGTCTACATAGAGCGTCACATGGATGCAGTTCGGATCCTCGTCGATAGCGTCAAACTCATTCTCGTAGCCCTGCTCGTCCATAAAAACGACGCGGCGCACCAACGCCGCGTCATCAAAGCATCCCGTCTTAAGTTGGATATCCATGGCTGCCCTTTCATTCAATGCGAACGTTAGGGACAGATTTTAGCGAAAATGAGCTCCGCGCACGCTAAACTTCGCGCGAGCCTTCGCCAGGCAGTCGTAATGATCCACGTTATGGGCATCACTCGCGATGAAGCTGTACAGGTTCTGATCAAACAGGCGCTGTGCCGGCTTTTTCTCGCGACCAAAGCGACCGCCGGCAATAAAGTCCGCCGAAGCCTGCAGCTTGCAGCCCATATCGACCAGGCGCTCCGCCACGCTTACATCCTTTTGAACCGCACGATAGCGCTCAGGATGAGCGATGATCACCTGGTAGCCACGGCACTGCAAATCGTAAATCGTGTTCTCGTACTCTCTAAACGCATACGCATCGGCATGAGTCGAAAGCTCGAGCAGAAACTCGTTGGTCCCATCGAAATGCAAGTGATCCGCGGCATCGATACCAAGCTCAACGAGCTTTCGATGGTTGACCTCGAAGCCCATCTGGAGCGGAAAACCGTCAGCGTTATCGCGCAGCAGCTCAAAGGCATCCCACATCTTGTCGTAATCAAAATAGGGATCACGGCAGTGAGGAGTGCAAACGATTCTGGTTACACCGGCCCGCTTGGCAGCCTCGAGCATCGCCAAGCTCTCTTCGAGATCGGCGGCGCCGTCGTCTACACCCGGCAAGATATGGCAATGAATGTCACGCATAGGTCAGCCTTAATCAACTAAACGTTTGCTCGGTTGGTGAAGATGCCCTTTTTGGAAGTGCCCTGATCGTCGGAGCCCTTCTTAACCTTCTTACCGTCCTTGGTGTAGTAAGAATAGTAGTACTCGCTGGTCTCGGTCTCACAGTAATTCATGACGGTACCGATGAGCTTGACCTTCTCGGACTTCTTAAGCTGGGCGATAGCGTTGAGCGCCTCTTCGCGCTTGGTAAAGTCCTCGCGCACCACGAACAGCGCGCCGTCGGTCAGGCTGGCAATCTCGGCAGCATCGATGAAGGTGCCGACCGGAGGAGCATCGAAGATGACGTACTGGAACTTAGCAGACAGCGCCTTGACCAGCTTGGCAAAGCGATGGGAGACGATGATGTCGGCAGGATTGGGAATGTGCGGCTCGGCATCGAGGAAGTAGAAGTTCTTCTGACCCGTCTCGACAATTGCCTGGTCAATGGAGATCTGCTCGGAAAGGACCGCATAGAGTCCGCCGCGCGAACGAACGCCGAGCATATCGGAAAGGGACCTGCGGCGCATATCGGCCTCGACCAGGAGCACGGACTTGCCGCTCGTGGCGATTGCCTGAGCAAGGTTAATGGAAACCGTAGACTTGCCCTCGTTGGGAATCGAGGAGGTAACGGTGATGGTGCGAATGGGGTCGTCCACGCTCGCAAAGCGGATGTTGGCCAGAAGGGTCTTGGCGGCATTCTGTACAACGAGCTTATCGGTGTTCTTTGCCTTAGCCATGCCTATTTACCACCTTTCATAGCCGGAATTCGGCCAACAACGGGAATACCCAGGAGCTCTTCTGCCTCTTCGGCACCGCGGATGCGGGTATTGAGCATGTCTGCCAAAACGACATAGGCAACTGCGATAAAGATACCGGCGAGGAACGCGACGGCAATATACAGCGTGCGCTTGGGGCCGCTGGGGGCTTCGGGGGTCTTAGCCTCGTCGATAACGTTGATGCTCTGGGCAGCGCCGACGTTCTGAGCGACCGTACTCACCGAGCTGGCAATGGCCTTTGCGACCTCAGCCGTCTCCTTGGCATCGGTGCCGGTAACCGAAAGCGTAATGACACGCGTGGTGGTCTCGGAGGAAACAGACACCTTGTAGTCATCCAGATCGGTGAGGCCCAGTTCTTTGGCGGCGCCGCTCTTAACGCTATCGCTATCCAGCAGCGTGGCGATATCGTTGGAAAGCATCTGGCTCGCCGAGAGATCGTTGTAGCTCATCTGACCGCTATCGTCGGTCTTGGCGAGAATGTACATGCTCGTCGTCGCGGTATAGGTGTTGTCCATCGCAACGAAGGACACGATACCCATGGCGATCGCGCAGACCACCGGAAGGGTGATGACCAGCTTGAGGTGCTTCTTCAGCAGCTGGAACAGTTCGAGAAGGGTCATGCAGCTTGCCTTTCATTTCCCCAGTTCGGATTGACAAAACTGTCCGTATGTTATCGCATCTTTTTACCGAGACCAAACTCTATACATAAGAAACAGGCTCTCCTGTAAAAATGTCGGAAGCAATCGTAAAATTGCACAACAACGCCGCACCCGAAAGTCAAATGCGGCGTCTACATCAATATCTATGTTGTATCGCTATGCGAATGGCTCGTCCTGCTGTATGGGAAACGTCACCGTAATGGTGGTTCCCACGCCCAACTCGCTCGACAGATCGAGCGTGGCGTGGTGATACAGGGCCGCATGCTTGACAATGGCAAGCCCCAGGCCGGTTCCGCCGCGTGCCTTGGACCTACTCTTGTCCACGCGATAAAACCGCTCAAATACCTTGCCCTGTTCTTCAGGCGCGATACCGATTCCCGTGTCGGCGACAGCGAGGAACGGATGGCCTTCGTCGTTGGGGCCGCACTGCAGCGTAACCGTACCGCCGGGCCGATTGTAGCGGATGGCGTTACTTGCCAGATTATAGATGAGCTCGTCGACCAAGCGCGACACGCCTTCGATGACCACAGACTTGGTCTCATGACTTATCGTCACATTCGCTTGACGGGCGACCTGTTCAAGACGCTGCTCAACCGCGTAGATCGCACGCGAGAGCTCAATAGGCTCCGTGGACCCAATGGGCACCGCCTCGCCCTCAGTCGCACGCTCGGCCTCGTCCAAGTTAGACAGCGTAAGGATGTCGTTGACAAGCGCTGCCAAGCGGCCCGCCTCGCGATAGATGCGACCGCCAAAGTTGCGCAGGTCGCCCTCGCCCTCGACCATGCCGTTTGCGATGAGCTCGGCATAGCCCGAAATCGCCGTAAGCGGCGTCTTGAGCTCATGAGTGATATTCGCCGTGAACTCGCGGCGCATACGGTCGTTGTCCGCTAGCACCGCCATTTGGCGCTTGAGTTCCTGGCGCTGCGACTCGATACGCTCAAGCATGGGGACCATCTCGGCATAGGCGTGCTCATAGCTACGGCGTGGGTGATCCAAATCCACCTCTTGCAACGGCGCGATGATGGCACGGGACTCACGGCGCGCCATAAAAAACGAGAGTACCGCACCCGCTGCTGCGATAAGCAGCATCGGCGCCAGCATCGACAGCAAAATCGCCGCAACACCAGGCTGGGCCTGCGCCAAGCGGACGACCTGGCCGCTATCAAGGGTGACGGCGCGATACAGCATAATCTCGTCGAGTGTAGAGCTTGCGCGTTCCGCGGAACCCGAACCACTCTCAAAGGCCTCGATGACCTCGGGGCGATCGCCATGGTTGGGCAGTGTGGAAGGCGACGCCTCGTTGTCGTAGGCAACAGATCCGTCCTTATTGATCAGCGTGATACGAAGATCCTCGCGATCGAGGCTTCGCAAGAACGGAATGGGCTCCTGCTGCTCGTCGAGGGCGGCAGCAATGAGCTCAGTTTCCTGCGCCAGATTGGCACTCGTGGCATCCGCCAAAGTGTTTTGCACAAAGAACGCACCCAGCACCGTAAACGCCACGATAACCGCCATGGCGCAGACAAAGATCGTCACAAAAACGCGGTGCGACAGCGTATGTTTTCCCTGGGGGGCAAAGACCACGGGTTACTCCTCCGATGCGGTGGCCGCGGTGTCGTCGCCTTCGGCACCATCACCGGCAAAAGGCTCGGCTAGGCGATAACCCACGCCGCGCACGGTCTCGATGGCGCTAGCATGCTCGCCCAGTTTTTGGCGAAGCGTCTGCACGTGCACGTCAACGGTGCGCGAACCGCCGTCGAAGTCCCAGCCCCACACGCTCTGCAGCAACGACTCGCGGGTAAAGACCACGCCGGGCTTGCGCATGAGGTACTCGAGCAGGTCAAACTCGCGCAGGGTGAGCTTAAGCGGCTCGCCGGCAACGGTCACCTCGCGATGGCTGGGCGAAAGCACGATGTCGCCCACGCTGAGCACATCGCTCGCCTGCTTGACCATGCCGCCGCGACGCAGCAGTGCGCGGCAGCGGCTCGCAAGCTCCATGAGCGAAAACGGCTTAGTCAGGTAATCGTCGGCACCGCCATCGAGCGCCATCACCTTGTCGAGTTCGGTGTCCTTGGCGGTAAGCATCATGATGGGCACCGTCGCCGTCAGGCGATCGGCACGCAGACGACGCATAATCGCCAAGCCATCGGTGTCGGGCAGCATGATATCGAGCAGCACAGCATCGGGCACCCGTCGCGCCACGGCAGCTTTAAACTCGCCATCGCACGAAAAGCCCTCGGCCTCGATTCCCTGCTTGCGCAGCGCGTAGACTGTCAAATCCCTGATGTTGTCATCGTCCTCGACGTAATAGATCATGTTGAACCCCTTTGCGGCCGATATGACCGCATCTTAACCCTAAAGGCACTGTAAAAGACAGCGTCAGCCAAAACGCCCCGTCAAATAATCCGCGGTGCGCGGATCGGACGGATTCTTGAAGAGTTGCGCGGTGGGCGCGTGCTCCACCAGCTCACCCAGCAAAAAGAACGCAACCGAATCGGAAATACGCGCGGCCTGCTGCATGTTGTGCGTCACGACCACCAGCGTGCAGGTCTCCTTGAGCTCGCAGGCCAGCTGCTCCACCACCAACGTCGACACAGGGTCGAGTGCCGAGGTCGGCTCGTCCATCAGCAGAATGTCGGGCTGCACGGCAAGTGCGCGGGCGATGCACAGGCGTTGCTGCTGACCGCCCGAAAGACCCAGGCCCGACTCCTTGAGCTTGTCCTTGACCTCATCCCATAGCGCAGCGCGACGAAGGGAGTCCTCGACCAGCTCATCGAGCACGGCGCGGTCGCGCACGCCCATACCGCGAGGACCGTAGGCGACGTTGTCGTAGATGCTCATGGGAAACGGGTTGGGGCGCTGGAACACCATGCCCACGCGCTGGCGCAAACGGCAGATGTCGTAATCGCCCAGGATATCTTGGCCATCGAGCGCAATCTTGCCCTCAATGCGGCAATCCTTGATGCCGTCGTTCATGCGGTTAAAGCAGCGCAGCAACGTAGACTTTCCGCAGCCCGAAGGCCCGATGAACGAGGTGATCTGCTTGTCGCGGATCTTGATATTCACGTCCTTGAGCGCATGGTGGTCGCCATAGAACAGGTCGAGGCCCTCGACATCGATGCGCGTCGGCGAGACGGCAAGATCCTCTGCCGTGGGGCGAGTCGCGTCCCCAACCTCGCGCTCATGCGCGGCCTCGGCCTGCGCTTCCATGAGTTCTTCAAGCTCCGTGGGCTCCACAGCCGCAGCAGCCGTCATACCGCATACCTCCATATCGATATCAATTCAGCAGTATCGATAGTAGGAATCGCGGCTCATACGTACGTGAGCACATTGTCAAGTGTTTGTAAGGGCACGCTGGCTATGCGGCGGGCAGCTCGATGGTGAATATCGTGTGTTCGGGCGTCGATTCACATGCAACGGTACCGCCGTGTGCCGCGATGATCTCCTTGGCAATGGCAAGGCCCAGGCCGGCACCACCGCGATTGGTCGCACGCGCCGCATCCAGGCGATAGAACTTCTCAAAGATCACCTTGAGCTTAGCCGCAGGGATAGGATCGCCCTGATTGATAAAGCGCACGCGCACGCCGCCATCGTCTTGGCGCCTGGCCTCAATCGTGATAGTCGAGCCCTCATAGCTATAGGCGACGGCGTTTTTCATGATGTTGTTAAACACGCGGGCCATCTTGTCGCCATCCACGAGCACCGTCAGGTCCTCGCGAATATCAACTTGGGCTTCCTTATGCTGCTCGTTGAGGATGGGATAGAACTCGTCAGCCACCTGAGCCAGCAGCAACCCCAGATCAACATAGCCGCGCGTGAGCACGATATCGTGGAAGTCAAAGCGCGTGATATCGAAGAACTCTTCGATGAGCGCATCGAGCCGGTGCGCCTTGTCGAGCGCCACGCCCGTAAAGTGCGCACGTTGCTCAACCGGCAGCTCAGGAGCCTCTTGCAGCAGCGAAAGATAGCCCACCACACTGGCAAGCGGGGTGCGTAGGTCATGTGCCAAGTACGTGACCAGATCGTCCTTGCGATGAGACTCGTCACGCAAGGCCTGTTGCACCTTGCGCTCGCGATCGCGCACACGGTTGAGTGCGCCCTCGACCTCCAGGAAGTCGCCGTCGATGTTGTCCCAGGTGTCGGGGTGATCGATCAGGCGATCTTGAATACGAGCGGCCAGCACACAATCGGCATGCTGCTCGCCCTGCTCGTAGCCCTGGTAGTACAGGGCGCAGCCGCAAAAGAACAGCACGCACACGGCAAGCGCCAGCACAAAGCCAAGCATGTTGAATACAAAGCCGGCATCGAACAGCACCGGCCCTTCGATGCCGCCGAGTGCCATGGCGCCAATCGCCAACGTCATGGCCCACGCGGCACCGCCAATCACCACGCAGCGGCGTACGATTTCAAATCGATCGATCAGCAAAAAGCCGACAAGCAGCACCGCCAAGATTCCAGCGATGTTATCGATGCCAATCAGCAGCAGGCTCAGCAAAAAGAGCAGCACCGTCGCGAGCGCGCGGTTGTCGACGACCGACCTCACGTATTCAAAGAGTCGATCGGGCACCTCGAATGCCTGCCTATCGTCTTTTGTCATATCCACTTCCCCACCATCAAAGGCGTTATTCGATTATGTAGCCGACGCCCCAGACGTTTTTGATAAAGCGCGGCTTTTGAGCGTCGTCACCGATCTTTTCGCGCAGGTGGCGAATGTGCACCATCACCGTATTGTTGGAGCCGGGCATAAAATCCTCGTTCCACACCGCGCGGAACAGATCCTCCACGGCCACCACACTGCCGCGATGCTCGACCAGATACAGCAAGATGGAATACTCGATGGGCGTGAGGCGCACCGGCGCACCGTCCACCATTACGGAACGAGCATCGCGGTTGATCTCCAGGCCGTCGAGCTGGATGATCGGCGCCTCGGCCCCCTGCGCGCGGCTACCGTAGCTGGTGTAGCGGCGAAGCTGAGCATGCACGCGCGCGATGAGCTCAAGCGGACGGAACGGCTTAACCACGTAATCGTCCGCGCCAAGCGAAAGGCCCTCGATCTTGTCTTGCTGGGCATCGCGCGCCGTCAGCATGATCACGGGATAGGTATGGCTGGAACGGATCGTACGCAGCAACTCAAGCCCATCGATATCGGGCAGCATGACATCCAGCAGCGCAAGATCGAACTCCTGCTCCAAGATTGCCTTGGCAGCATCGGCCCCGCTATAGGCGACCTGTACGTCAAAGCCTTCTTTTGTAAGGTAGATACCAACCAAGTCGGCGATGGCCCTTTCGTCATCAACTACCAAAATGCGCTCGTTCATGCGTGCTCCTCTCGCGCTCCATTATGCCCGAGGGGGCGCATGCCACACACAACAAGCGTGGGTGATTAAGTCGGCCTTAAGCACCCTTGTGCCCGTTCGGGCGCGGATGTGGGCCACGCACGCGATGATCGCCGACACCGGCAAACGATATACTCTAGTTCCAGAAGAGACCATCCCGTCGAAAGCGAAATCTGTGAAGTCCCTCACCTCTTTTGCAAAGCGCTCAGCTCAGCTTGCCGCCGGCTTTGTCTGCGCTATCGCCCTTGCCGCTGGCGTGCCCACCGTCGCCGGCGCCCAAGTGCTCACGACCGACAATGTTTGCGGCAAAACCGCCGATGCGCGCGGCATCACGGCCGAAAATCTGCCCGATATCGATGCGACCAATGCGCTCGTCATGGGCAAAGACGGCACCGTCTACTATGGGCGCGGCGCCGATGAGCAGGTTAAAATCGCCTCGATCACCAAGGTCATGACCGCAATCCTAACCGTCGAGAATTGCAAGATGGACGAGAAGGTCACGGTGAGCAACGCCGCAGCCACCGTGGGTAATTCGACCGCCGGCTTGCTCGAAGGTGACGAGCTTACCGTGGAGCAGGCACTGCGCGGCCTGATGATTCCCTCGGGCAACGACGCCGCCGTCGTGCTCGCCGAATATGTGGGCAAGAAGATCGACCCTAAGACCAAAGACGCCGAGGCAACCTTTGTGAAGGCCATGAACGAGCGCGCTAAGAAGCTCGGCTGCACCGGTACGCTTTTTGAAAACCCGCATGGTCTGGACTTTGATGAGTGGGCTGGCAATATGCACTCAACCGCACACGACGTAGCGCTGATGATGCAGGAGGCCATGAAAAACGACACGATCCGCGAGGTCGTAGCGAGCGAGGATTCCTGGATCGAGGTCACGGGCGCCGACGGCACCGACCATTCGCATTCCATGGACACGCATAACTATTTGCTGGGCCAAGATGGCAACATCGGTGGCAAGACCGGCACCACCGACGACGCGGGCTATTGCTTTACGAGCGCCTACAACCGCGACGGCGACGAGATCTACACCGTCGTTTTGAACTCCACCACCACCGACCAGCGCTTTACCGATACCGCAACCCTTGCCAATTGGTACTACGGTCACAAGGTGACGGTCGCAATCGCCAACACACAGGAAAAGACCGCCAACGGCAACCCGCTTATGGCGCGCATTGGTCAAACCGACTGGACGGATAAGACGATCGACGCCACACTCGCCGATCCCACGGCGCAAGCGACCGTGTTCTCCCTTGCCGGCGAGGTGACCGAAAAGGTTAGCTACGACGATCTTTCGGGCACGGTGCATGTGGGCGACAAGGTGGGCAGCGTCACGCTCAAGCAGGACGGCACCAAGATCGCCGTCATGGACCTGGTTGCCGACGAGGAAGGCGCAGGGCCGAATCCCATTGAATGGCTCCTTGTGAAGCTTGATCGCTTGGGCCGTCGCATCGACAACCGCCCGCTCACAGCAGAAAGCGAGACCGTCGCCAAGGCTCCTAAGGTGTAGGGCGCAAGAATAATAAGCCCACTGAAAGGAGGCGTCCGAAAGGATGCCTCTTTTTTGAGGGTTCGAATCCCCGCCCGCCATTCTTGATAATAAAAAGGGCCCCAAATGGGACCCTTCTTTCAAGTCATACTGGCGGAGAGCTGGGGATGTCCGGGCATGCTACGCATGCCCTCCGGCTTCAAAGCCTGGCGGCTTTTCGCCCACGGGCTACAAACGCTTTCGCGTTTGCTTAACGCCCGTGCCCTCTCGGGTTCGAATCCCCAGCGCCCTTTCTCGATAATAAAAAAGGGCCCCCGATGGGACCCTTCTTTAAAGTTAAACTGGCGGAGAGCTGGGGATTCGAACCCCAGATGCCCTTTTGGGGCATACTCGCTTAGCAGGCGAGCACCTTCGGCCTCTCGGTCAGCTCTCCGTAACAGCCGTTCTATAGTAACCAAACAGCCAAGGATGGGCAAGAGGAAATTTTCTAATTGCCTAGCATCCTTTCCTCCTTGGAGGCTTCGCCTACCCCAGCGAGCGGTTGAAGGAGCCGAGCTCGTCGTTGCCCATGGTGCGCCACATTTGGAAGATGCAACCGCGTGCCAGGAAAAAGAAGCCGTTGTCGACCAGTTGAACAGCGGCATCTGCAAGCTGATTCGTCACGGCGGACACTGGCGGCAGCTCGAGTCCAGCCTTGCGGATGGTCTCGACCGCTTCCTCGAACGTCGGAGGCTCGCTGACGCCCATCTCGTTCATAAGGCCCTGCATTTCTTCCAGCGCGCTGCTGCCCGATTCCTCACCGCGCGGCACCAGACGGTAACAAGCCAGCGCCAGGTCGAGCTGATCGCAATTCCAATAGGCAAACGCCAAGCGGTAGAACAGGTAGCCAATTGCAGAACGATCGCTGGCAATACGTAGGCCGTGGCGCGCCACCTCGATAATCTCGTCAAAGCGCCCCAGACGCGCAAGCACGTTGATGAGCGCAAAGTGCGACTGCATGGACGAGCGCGCCAGATCGTAAAGATGGCGCACCTCGGGCGGTGCTCGTTCAAAGTCCTCTTGCTCGGCGTAAAAGCTGCAGATCTCGTGCTGGGCAAAGTACAGCGCATCGGGCGCACGAAGGATTCGCACAGAGCGGTCTTCTTCCAACACCGGTAGCACCATGCGCACCAGCTGGTTATCGCAAAACTGCGTTTGAGCCGGACCTGTCGCCAAAAGCTCGGCGACGGCGCACTTAGTCTCCAACTCCTCAACAAGACGAGAAAAGCCTTCAAAAGCACCTGTACGGTCGACTTTTGCCTGCTCGCGCAATTCAACAACACGGGCCACGTATGGGTCGTCGTCCTCTTCCATGACCTCCAGCTCGTCAGCCGTATCGGCAAGCAGCAGATCGCGCAGCGCCGGCGGCAGCATGCGATGGTCATCACGCGGACGAGCATGAACCTCCGCAGGTTCAATCGTCTCCGGAGCGGTTGACTCATATGCCTCAAGCACACGCTTGCACGGCATATCGTCCATGTCCATGCTCTCAAGATCCTTGGCGACAGGCACGCAATCGGCCAGATAGGCCGCGCGCCCAAAGAAATACGTTGCGACAACGCGCTCGCCCTGCTCACTGTCGGGAGCAGCAATCTGCACATAGCAGCGCGTGATGCAGGTGCCCGCGGCAAAACACGCTGCCGCAAGCGTGAGTGCCACGCGCGCATCGTGCTCCGCGGCCCAGATCGCACGCGCGTCCTCGTCCAACTCGCGCCAGGCGTCATCTTGAGCGTCGTATTCACGTTGCGGCATGGCATCAACGACAGACTGCCCAAACCGAACGAGCATGATCCCTTCGGCAACGTTTGCCCGATAGGTATAGTCGAGCCGCGTGACCACGTTAAGTGCCTCGACAATACGCGCGAAGCGGGTACGCACATCCCACTCACCGCCCGGCTGGCAAGCCACCGTACCCGGTTTGCCCCACGGGTTATCGCTCGAGGCCGTATCAAGCAGTCGGGGAACATCGTTGGTCGTCTTGGAGATATGCCACGCATCAAAGAGCGCGCAGCCCTCAAGGCTCGGCGAGGATGCCGCAGGGACCAATCCGGCCCCGATGTGCTCAAGGATGCCGGAGAGACGGTTAAGACGGCACTCGATGGCAAGCAGCATGTCAATCTCGTCCTGGTCCAGCAGGCTGCGATCAAAATTGAGATAGAAAAGCTTTGAGCGATCGATGCGAGCCAGGCTCATCTCGGACTTAGCGGCGATGGTGCGCAAGCGGGGCAAGTCAATTTCACTCATAAGGGCGGCGGCATAGCGCTCGATACCGCTCGGATTCTCGGCATGGTCAACGCGGTAGAGCAGCGTCTCGATAGCGTCAGGTAGCGGTGTCGTGTTAAAGCCCAAAAACACCTCGACCGGCTCGGGCAACTTTACGAGCTTGATCTTGTCGACAACGTTTTGCGTACCCTCGTCGAGTCCGTCGGCGTCCGCCGTGCTCGCAATGGTATTTTCGGAGTCAGCGAATATCACGTAGCGCAGGAACATCGATGCCATGAACTCACCGTAAGGAAGGGAGCGGGCCGAATTCCATGTCTCGTGATCGGACTGTTCGCGCATGGGACCTTCGGGAGAGCCGACGGTTCGCGCGCACGCGCGCATCGTGCCGTTTGCTCCCCTCACCATAATCTCACCAATACCGGAGTCCGACTCGTCAAGGACCAGTTCCATGTCGGGATCGTTGGGCAGCGGAGCCTCGCTGACGGGGCGGTCCACCTTGTACACCTCACCCGAAACGCTTACGTAGCCCAAAAGCGACACATGGCTTTTGCCAACGAATTCGACGACATAACAAGATTCATGCTGATCCTCGCCAAAGAGTTTCCAGACCACGCCATATGAGCGTCCCGCAGGCTGCTCGGGCATCGCCGGAAAGCGCTTCTTGGGATCGAGAAACCTGAGCTTGTATGTCGGACGCTCTGCCACGGAATATCACCCTGATCGGTCGCTTGAAGAAGGAGTGGTCGCGAATAAGTCGTGACATCTACTCGGAATCTTACACGAGTCGACAGTAAATCGTCCCTTTGGACGAAAGCACTCAAGCTGGCGCAAAAGAAAAGCCCCCGTTGCCGGGAGCTTTAATCTCAAATGGTGCGGCGTATAGGATTCGAACCTATGACGTTCTGATTCGTAGTCAGACCCTC